>CAXUKK010000098.1:0-8619 GCA_964251455.1 uncultured Enterovirga sp. | reverse complement strand
TCTCGACCAGGGCGGCCGGCTGGGCGAGCCAAGTCGGGTACCAGTAGGACTGGATTTCGCGACGGGCCTGGTAGCGGGAGCCGGCGCCGCCGTCGAAGCCGTCGAAGGACGGTGCCTGCAGGAAGAGGGTGCGCATCATCTCGAATTCAATGCCTCGTCTTGGCCGTCAGGACGCCACCCGGCGTCACGTCGTAGCTGTGCCCTCTCCAGCTAACCCCGCGGCCGAAGAAGCTGGCCGCGAAGATGCCGAAGGAGAGGAAGTCACGCAAAGGCGTCAGCCCGTAAACCTGTCCTCTTAAGCCGAATGCCTGCTTAACGGCAAGGCAGAGGCCGATACGAAGGAGGATAGCGGCGACCACCACACAGGCGGCGACGGCGCCCGGGCTCAGGCAAAATGCGAGGACGGCCAGCGGAAGCGGGTGCGACACCAGGGATCCGGCATGCCCGACGGGATCGAGCTGACGGATCGTCCGAACCCACCGGAGCTCCTGGCGAAGCAGATCGACGAAGGAGCGCTCCGTGCAGGCATGTCCGATCGTGAAATGCGTCACCGCGACAGCGAGGCCGAGCCTGCGCACCGCCGCGCCGAGAAGATAGTCGTCAGCGAGGTCGTCAACGAACGAGCGGAAGCCTCCGATCTCCGCCAGCGTGTCCCGGCGAAGCGCGATCGTGGACCCGAAGCAGGGCGTTGCTAGCCCGAGCCCGATCCCGACGGCGACGCTCGGCAGGAAATGCGACACGATCGCGAGGGCTGACAACCGCGACCAGACATTACCGCGAGGGACCCCGTGATAGAGGCACGTGACCGCCCCGACACCGGGACGGCTCAGTTCCGAGACCAGCCCGGTCAGGTAGCCGGGAGCGACGATCATATCGCTATCGGCGAGGACCACGATGTCGTGCCGCACGCGCTCGGCCATGTTGATCAGGTTCGAGATCTTCCGGTTCGTGCCATGAAGCCGAGCATCGATAACCAGCTCGATCTCGGCGTCCGGGAAGGCGCGCTCTAGTTCCCGCACGACCTGGATCGCTGGATCCCGAGGGCTCTGGACGCCAAATACGACCTGGACTCGTCCAGCATAATCCTGTGCCAGGAACGTCGAAAGGTTCTCGAACAGCCCGGGCTCGTCGCCATGGAGCGGCTTGAGGAGCGTGATGGACGGCGTGGTCGGAGGGATCGGCGTGGAACGTCGAGCAAGGCGCCGAACAAACAGGATTGCGGCCGCCAGGTAGAGAAGGCCTGCGCCCGATCCCAGCAGCAGCAGTGCCGCGGCTACCTCCGTCACGCTCAATGGCGGCTTCCCCCCAGGCCGCCCGTCTCGCCCGCGCCGTCAGCCGAGCTCAGACCCAAGGCGCGACGTCCTTCGATCCATTGCCAGGCGACCAAGCCTGGCAGACCTATGGCGAGATCCGCGACGCGCTTCACCAGCGATAGCGCAACGGCCGGCCCGGCCGGGATGCCGAAGAGCGCACAGATGGCGACAAAGCCACCCTCCTGCACGCCGATCCCGCCCGGGATCGCGAAAGCGGCGCCCCGTACCGCCTGGCCCAAACTCTCGATGACGATCGCTTCGGCGACGCTCACGGGATGCCCCATGAAGTGGAACGCGAGCCAGACCTCGACCGAGCCGAAGATCCAAACGCCGGAGTGGATGATCACCGAAGCGACGACGCCGCGCGGATTGGCGTAGATCTCACGCAGCCGCTCATAAAACCGCTCGACCACGGCCAGCGCCGCCCATTCCCGCCCTCCTGCGAGCTTCTGGCCGATCGCCAGGAACAGCTTCGAGCCGCTCCGCCGCTGCAGAAGCAGGAATCCGACGATCCCGATTGCAGCCACGGCCATGCCGGCCCCGAGATAATGGACGAGCTCGCTATCGCCTACGAGCCAGACGAGGAGCGCGAGCCCCAGCACCGCGAAGAGGAGTTGCGTCCCGGCCTGGACGGCGATGTCGGCGACCACGCTCGCCCAGGCCATTGCACCTTCGCAGCGCCAGAAAGTGGCCAGCCGGGCGCCGACGAAATCTCCCCCGATAGCCGCGACCGGCAGGAGCTGGTTGATGCCCTCGCGCACCCATCGAAGGAGTATTGCGACGCGCATCGAGAGACGACCGCCCGGCGGCAAGAGGACATTCCATCCGATGCCATCGACGGCGATCGCCACCGCCCTCGCGAGCACGACGAGAAGTGTCGCCCACCCCGCATTCTGAACCGCCTGCAGGATCTCGTGCGCGCCCGAAAACGTCACGACAAGGGTGAACAGGAGGAGGCCGGCAAGGGCGGCCATCACCGTCAATCGCTTCATCTTGCCCGGGGTCTCGCTCTGGCCTTGATGTCGGTTTCGTGTTTGAGGCGCGTGGTATCTATCCGAGATCGTTCAACAATGCCCCCTATATGTGGTCGCATTGCCTGAAATGAGCCCGGTGGGTGGACCGGGCATAGGCTGGAGGGAGGGGACGTGGATCTCGGGGTGACTTCGCAATCGGACGTGTTGGATCGGGACTCGTCCCATGCGGCCGGCAGCCTCGGCGCCGACCCGCCGCGGGCGCCGGCGACGGTGAGCGCCGCTCCCGTAGTCATGTCCTACAACGAGTGGGATCCGCTGGAGGAGGTAATCGTCGGCCGGCTCGAGGGTGCGACGATCCCGTCGAACCACATAACCGTCACCTACAATCTGCCGCCCTCGGTGATGGGGCTGTACCGGCTGGCCGCCGGCTTCAAATATCCAGGCTGGATGAAGAAGCTCGCGCAGAAGGAGCTCGACGGCTTCATTGCGCTGCTCGAAGGCGAAGGCGTCAAGGTGCGCCGCCCCGAGATCATGGACTTCTCCAAGAAGTACCGGACGTCGGCGTGGTCCTCCCGCGGATTCACGATCGCGTGCCCCCGGGACGGCTACATGGTCGTGGGTGACGAGATCATCGAGAGCCCGATGTGCTGGCGCTCGCGGCATTTCGAGCAGGACGCCTACCGTCCCTTATTCAAGGAGTATTTTCAGGCGGGCGCACGGTGGACGTCGGCGCCGCGCCCACAGCTGACGGACGACCTGTATCGTTACGACTACAAGCTGCCGGAGAAGGGCGGGAAGATCGAGTACACGATCAACGAGTTCGAGCCGGTCTTCGATGCGGCAGACTTCGTGCGCTGCGGCCGCGACCTCTTCGTCACCGTTTCCAATGTGACGAACCGGTTCGGTATCGCCTGGCTGCAGCGCCATCTCGGCTCCGAGTACCGGATCCACGAGATCCCGAGCCTGTGTACGCAGCCGATGCACATCGACTCGACCTTCATGCCGCTCGCGCCCGGCAAGGTGCTGGTCAACCCCGATTACTGCGACGTCGCCAACCTGCCGCCTGCGCTGAAGCGCTGGGACGTGCTGGTGGCGCCACGTCCGGACCCTGTCTCGGGGATTATGGCGAAGATCTCCATGTGTTCTCCCTGGACGTCCATCAACGTCCTCTCGCTCACGGACAAGAAGGTCGTGGTGGACGCCTCCCAGCCGACCTTGATCCGGGCCTTGAAGGATTGGGGCTTCGATCCCCTACCCACGCCGTTCCTGGCCTATGGGCCGTTCGGCGGCGCCTTCCATTGTGCGACGCTGGACGTTCGCCGGCGTGGCACGCTCGAGGATTACAGCTGACGGCTACGCCTGATGTCTGGAAAGCACAGGTGGCTCCGGATCGCTGCGGACCGGGCTCAGGTGCGTTGATGTCCCGGGCCGCAGATCATTAACTGTGTGCCGACACAATGGGTGCGTCGCTTCGCGCCGATTCAGGATTGCACACGATGACGTTTCGCTTCGCGGCTCTGGTCGCCGCGCCGCTCGCGCTTTGCCCCGCGCTTGCCTCCGCCGCCGATCTCGGGAGCTTTCGGACGCTCCGCAGCCCGATGATGGCGGAGAGCGAGACCTACGTCGTGACCGTCACGGCGAACGGGCAGGTCATGCCGCGGTTTCCGGGGTCGGATAAGTTCACGGGCATTCCCTACCCGTCCATCAACCTTCGCCGCGCGGGCGAGCCACCGCGCTTCGCCGCCCCGGACGACGGCTTCAGCATCTCGCTCTACGAGGAAATCCCCGAGCTTCGATTCGGCCCTGTGGTCCGCGGACAAGGCGGCCGGTACTACTCGGACGATCGTCGCCTCACCGGCCTGCGGAAGATCAACTGGAGCGTCGAGCCCGGCGTCTTCGTGGAGTACTTCCCGGTCAGCTTCATCCGCGCCCGCGTCGAGTTGCGCTACGCCCTGAACGGGGCTGAAGGCCTCGTCGGAAACGCTGGAATCGACTTCATCAAGCCGGTCGATCGCTTCACGTTCTCGCTTGGTCCGCGTCTCAGCTTCGGTGATGCGAATTACGTGCGCCGCTACTTCGGCGTGTCGCCCGCGGAAGCGGCTGCGAACGTCGCCATCCCGTCCGCCTACCGCCCAGGCGCGGACGTGACGCTGGCGGGTGTCCTCGGCGCGGTCAGCTATCAGTGGAACGATACGTGGGGCACGACCGTCTATGGCGGCTACAATCGCCTGATCGGCGATGCCGGCCGGAGCCCGATCCCGCGGCTGATCGGCTCGCGCGACCAGTGGACCTTCGGCGCGAGCGTCTCCTACTCGTTCAACTGGACGCGCTGAGCACGCAAGCCATCATCTGAGGCCATCGTCTCGCCGGCCTCAGATGATCTCGAAGTAGCGCTTCAGCTCCCAATCGGTGATGTGCCGGCGGAACTCGCGCTCTTCCCATTCGCGTGTCGCTGCGAAATGCTCCACGAACGGAGCACCGAACAGGCTGAGCGCAGCCTGTGATGCCTTGAGCCGCTGAGCGGCATCCCACAACGTCCGCGGCAGGTCGCGTCCGCCACCTTCGATGTCGTAGGCATTCCCCGAGATCGGGGCGTCCGGCTCGATCTCGTGCTCGATGCCGTGAAGGCCGCTAGCGAGTGCGGCGGCGAGTGCTAGGTAGGGGTTCGCGTCGGCGGCGGCGACCCGGTACTCGACGCGCTGCGAGGAGGCTGAACCGAGAATGGCGCGCAGCGCCGTCGTGCGGTTCTCGATACCCCAAGTCGCAGATGTCGGCGCCCAGAAGCCGGGAATCAGCCGCGAGTAGGAATTCACGGTCGGGGAGACCATGGCCAGGATCTCGGGCATGAGCGCCTGCTGGCCGCCGATGAAGTGACGCATCGTGCGGTTGATCCCGCCCTCGGCACCCTCGTCCCGGAAGAGCGGTCGCCCGGTTTCCTTATCTTTTAGCGACAGGTGGATGTGCCCGCTTTGGCCCGGCCAGTCGTTCGACCACTTGGCCATGAAGGTCGCCATCAGCCCGCGCCGCTGGGCCAGCACCTTCGTGAAGGTCTTGAACAGGACGGCCTTGTCGGCGGCACGGAGCGCGTCGTCTACGGCGATCGCCGCCTCGAGAACACCGGGCCCCGTCTCCGTGTGGAGGCCCTCGAGTTCCATGTCCATCGTCTGGCAGGTCTCGAGGAGTTCGCGGTAGAGCTCGGCGTGCACAGACGACCGCAGCACGGAATAGCCGAAAAAGCCTGGCGTGATCGGCTTGAGGTCGCGATAGCCCTTCTGCCGAACCGAGTCGGGTGTCTCGTCGAAAACGAAGAACTCGTACTCACAGGCAGCCGAAACCAAGAACCCCATCTCGTCCGCTTTGGCGAGCACGCGCCGCAGCACACCTCGCGGACAGATTTCCTCGGCCTTGTCCGCCAGCTCGCACAGAAAGAACGGAGTGTCGTTCTCGAACGGCAGCGTCCGGCAGGTCTCGGGCAGGATGCGCACGGGCGCGTCCGGATAGGCCGTGTGCCAGCCCGTATAGGCGACATTGTCGTAGAGCTGATCGTTCGAGTCCCACCCAACGACAACGTCGCAGAACGCGAGTCCCTTCTCCAAGCCAGATAGGAATTTCGTGCGCGAGACATATTTCCCGCGCAGGATGCCGTCGATATCCGTCAGTCCGAGCTTCACGAAGGCATGCCCGCCCTCCTCCACCAGCCTGCGGGCTGCCTCGGCATCCTCAATGCGCATCGGCTCGGCCATGAATGGTCCTGATCTGGAGGAGGTCGCGGAAGGCAGCCGCGAATCACCTGGCCGGACTGGAGGCCGGCGGCTCAGCAACCGTTGCAGATGCTACCGAGCGTGCGCTTCGCGGCCTCTTCCCGCCGCTTCAATTGCGCTTCAGCCGAGCGCCGCTGCGCCGCCATTTCGGCGTCGGTCGGCGCCGCGGCACCTCCGGATGACCGCTGACGCCCGGCAATTGGGGCTGCTCCTCCGTTCGATGGGACCGGGGTCTGGGCCGCGGCCTCACCGACGCTCAGCACTCCGAGGATCAAAACCGCGCTCAAGCGCGAAAGCCCAATCATCACTTGGTCAAACCCCCGCCATCGGGTTCCGGCGCGCTTTCGTGCTCTGCCAGACCTGCGAATTCCTGCACGACCTGCGCGTAGATGTGCTGCTTGTACGGGACCACAAGTCCGGTGACCCGGTCCAGTCTCTCCCAGCGCCACCGATCGAATTCAGGCTCCGCGCCGTTTCCTCCGATCGCGAGATCGATCTCGCGATCTTGTCCAGTAAAGCGCATCGCAAACCAGTGCTGCTCCTGCCCGCGGAACGCGGATAGCCTGTGCGGCGGGCCCGAATAGGGAGGGAAGTCGTAACGGGCAGGCGCCGACAATCTGGCGATCACGTCGACCGACCTGACGCCGGTCTCCTCCCACAGCTCGCGTCGGGCCGCCGCTTCCAGGTCTTCCGTCAGGTCGACACCCCCCTGAGGCATCTGCCACTCGTGCCCACGCATAATGATCTCAGGTCCGTCATCCTTGATGCGTCGTGCAATCAGGATCAGACCGGCCCTGTTGAATAGGGCAATTCCAACGTTCGCTCGATACAACTTGGATGTGATCTGATCGCTATGCATCACGCGTAACATGCCCAGGCGGCAACGAGAGCTTGCCTGTTCGACCCCCCGACTTCACGCTTCTCATTAACATAGCTCCCAGTCCAACATGCCTCGCCCAATCGCCGCGCGTCGCCAGGACGACATCCTTGGACGGTTGCGGATCGCTGGAACCGTCAGCGTCGAAGAACTCGCCGACTCGTTCTCCGTCTCCCGGGAGACGATACGCCGAGACCTAAAAAGCCTGGCGAAGCGCGGCAGTCTCGAAGTAGTGCACGGCGGCGCGCAGCGGCGCACATCCGAGGCCGCCCTGCTTGATCGGCTGGGCGAGAACCCCGAAGGCAAGGCGGCGATCGGAAAAGCAGCGGCCGGCCTCGTCGAGAACGGAATGGTCGTCCTCCTCGATTCGGGCGCAACCACCCTCAAGGTCGCAGAAGCGCTGACCACCAGGAGAGATCTGACGATCGCCACCAACTCGCTCCCGATTGCGCTCCTCATGTGCCGCGTCCCCGGCGCCCGGGTCCATATGCTGGGCGGCGAAGTCGACAATGCGGACGAGGCCGCATTCGGGATAGAGGTCCTCGAGGCGCTGGACCGCTTCCGCTTCGACCTCGCTTTCGTCGCTGCGCCGGGGATATCCGAGGAGGGCGAGGTCACCGACTTCACCCGGGTCGCTGCCCAGCAACGGGGAAGGATGCTGAAGACGGCCAAGCGCGCCTACCTCGTGGCGGACAAGAGCAAGTTCGGACGTCTCACACCCATCCGCATACCGGATACGGAGCTTGCGGCAGGGCTTATTGTCGACGCGAACCCTCCCCCTCCCATCGCTGAGGCGTTCCGGGCGCGCGGCACGGAGATCATCATTGCCGAGTGATGTCACGACTGCTGCGGAGAACGCGTTCCCGCTTCGATCGAATCCCTGAACCGGATCCCGCCTGCGGTGAGGCCCTGCCCCGTGGCCACGCCCGTGACAGCCTTTCGCTCAAGACGACGCTCACGCCCCTTCGGTTTCTCGATATCGGCGCCGGGATCCCGAGCAAGGAGGCAACGTCCGCTTGTCTGGCCGGCTCAGATGCGGACTAGCTTTGTATCCTGGTCCAGAAGCCGGACGGAACGGAACACGATGCCTCAACGCGCCAACTGGAACTTCCCGACCGCCATCCGCTTCGGTGCGGGTCGGATTGCCGAGCTGCCGGAAGCGGTGCGTGCGGCGGGCATGGTACGGCCGCTTCTGGTGACGGACCCGAATCTCGCGGCGATGCCGATCGTCCACTCCGCCCTTGCCGCGCTCGAGGCGGCCGGGCTCGGGCGCGCCGTCTTCTCCGACATCAAGCCGAACCCTGTCTCCGCGAATGTCGCTGCAGGCACCGCCGTGCTTCAGGAGGGCAACCACGACGGTGTCGTGGCTTTCGGCGGCGGGTCCGCGCTCGACGCCGGCAAGGTCATCGCCTTCATGGCCGGCCAGACCCGGCCGATGTGGGATTTCGAGGATGTCGGCGATTGGTGGACCCGCGCGAATTCGGCCGGGATCGCACCGATCGTGGCCGTGCCGACGACCGCCGGCACCGGCTCGGAGGTCGGGCGGGCTGGCGTCATCACGGACGAGGTGACGCGCACCAAGAAGATCATCTTCCACCCGAAGATGATGCCGGCCGTCGCCATCTGCGATCCCGAACTGACGGTCGGGATGCCACGCGCCATCACGGCGGGCACGGGCATGGACGCCCTGGCAC
>CAXUKK010000097.1:0-8692 GCA_964251455.1 uncultured Enterovirga sp. | reverse complement strand
TCACGTTGGTGAGCACGCGCTTCAGATCGCCGACCCCGGTCGCGAGCGACTGCATCTCGCCGACCGAGCGATGGACGCGCTCCAGGTGCTCGCTGACCGTCTTGAAGGTCGCGCCGAGGCGCTCTTCCAGCGTGCCCTGCAGCTTCTCGTCGACTGTCCGGCGCATCTCCTCGAGCTTGGCTTCGTTGTTGGTGCGTAGGATTTCGAGCTTCTCCTCGACCGTGCGGCGCAGGTTTTCGTTCGCCTCGGCACTCGATTGCACGAGCCGGTGTATCTGGGTCGCGACGCCGTCCAGCCGTTCCTTCTGCTCGACGCCGCCCTTCTCAAGATTGCCGCCGAGCATCGCCCCGAGCGCCTTCAGCTGCCCCACGACCTCCTCGCGGAGCGCCTTGCCGCGGTCGTCGGCGTCGCGCCGCATCTCGGCGAGGCGGCGCTCGTTGGCATCCGCCAGCGATTTGACGTTCACGACGACTCCTTCGAGCTTCTCCGCCTGCGCGGTGCCGAGAAGGCCGATATTGCCGCCGAGCGTCTCCGCAAGACGGGCAACAATACTTTGCACCTCGGCCCGCAGATCCCTGGCCTGGCTCCCGGTCTCGTCCCGGCCGCGCCGCAGATCTTCTGCTAGGGCGGTCCTGAGCTGGCCGAGGTCGGTGCGCAGGTCGTCGAGACCGCCGGTGACGAGCGGGTCGGCGCCGACGTTGCTGCGGAAGGCCGCGAGCGCCGCGAGGAGCGAGGTGACGCATCCGAGAGCGACGGCGAGCCAGACGGGATCGAAGGACATGAAATCTCGGGCGAGTCGGTCAGCCGAACAAAGCTAGAACGAAGCGCCCGGAGAGGCGAGCCCGACGGGCCTGCGATCCACACCTGAGCGCAGGCGAGCGCGCCGCATTGACGGAGGCTCGCAGCGCTCCGATGATCCGGGCATGCGAAAGCTCCCCCTCCTGGCGCTCGCGCTGGCATCCACCCTGGCGGCCAGCGCGGTCTCCGCCCAAACGACGCGCGGTAATCCGCCTCCGGCCGTCTCGATCGAACCGAAGCCGGCGGAGCGTCCGAAAAGCGACTCCCGACGTCCCTCCACGCTCGACGATCTGTTCGCGCGGCTTGCGGCGGCCAGCGACGGGACCGAGGCGAAGGGGATCGAGAACCTCATCGAGCGCCGGTTCGCCCGCTCGGGCAGCGACACGGCCGACCTCCTCATGACCCGCGCCGTCGAGGCGCTCGAGGGCAAGGACGCGCCGCTCGCGATCGAGCTTCTCGACCGCGTCACGCAGCTCAGACCCGGCTGGGCCGAAGCCTGGCACCGGCGCGCGGCCGCGTTCTACATGCTGGAGGATCCGGCGGACGCGATGGCCGACCTGCACAAGGCGCTCACGGCCGAACCGCGCCACTTCGCGGCCTGGGCCGCCCTGGGGCACGTGTACATGGCCTCAGGCGACAAGCGCCGGGCGCTCGAGGCCTATCGAAAGGCGCTCGTGCTGCACCCCTTCCTTGAGGATGCAAAAAAGGTCATCGACCGGATCGCTCCCGAGATCGACGGACGCGATCTCTGAGACGCACGCCTAGCCGTAGGCGGCCTTCCGCGGCTCGATCCGGACCTCGGTCTCGACCGCCTTGCGGCGGGCGCTCCGGGTCTTGAGAATGTGGTGGGTCGATTCCTGCAGGCCGTAGAGCTCGTCGAGATCCGCGAGGGCGATGCCCATCATGGTCTCGACCACGGCCGAGCGCGCATAGCCGCAGCTGATCAGGCGATCGGAGACCGCGCGCCAGGCCGCGTTCAGCTCAGTCCGGATTTCAGGTGTGTCCGACGACATAATGTTGGTCCAGGTCCACCTAACGATACCGGTATCCGACCAAGTTTGAAGGTAATGCTTAAGCCGTGGTTAACTTGCCGACTGGCGCATCAGCTCGGGCCGTCCATGCGGCGGGCCGCGTAGACTTGGCGGCTGGCGAGAGCGCTGTCGGATAGTGCTCGCGCCAGTATCGCCGGGCTTGGGTCGGATGGCGGTTAGACCCTCGTCGATGGCAATTCCCTGCGAGCCGAGGGCGCGTTAAGAGGACGCGATCGAATCCCTTGTCCCGAAAGCTCACATGCGCGTCCTCACCATCGTCGGCCTGCTCGTCGCCGGCTCATTCCTGGCAGGCTGCCAGTCGGGCTCGAACGAGTCGCTGGACGACATCGGGGGCAGCATGAGCGGCGGGCTCGGACGCGACACCTACGGCACGAACCGGCGCATGGACGTCTATGGCGGCGCGACCGCGCCGACGTTGCCGACCATCGGGGCGCCCGGCTACGGCAAGTAGGACGCGGGCCGGGCAGAGGGCACGGCATGAGAGCGCTGGTCAGCGACGCGCCCGGCGGTCCTGAAACCCTCGCGGTTCGGGACCTGCCGGATCCGGAACCCGGGCCAGGCGAGGTGCTCGTCGCCGTGAAGAGCTGCGGCGTGAACTACCCCGACTTCCTGATCATCCAGGACAAGTACCAGTTCCGGCCGCCGCGGCCATTCGCGCCCGGCGCCGAGATCGCAGGGATCGTCGAGCGCGTCGGCGCCGGCGTGACGGCCTTCAAGCCGGGCGACCGCGTCATCGGCTCGCTCCTGGCCGGCGGCATGGCCGAGAAGGCCGTCGTGTCGGACGCCCGATGCCTCGCCATGCCCGACGCCATGCCGTTCGACGAGGCCTCCGCGTTCGTTCTCACATATGCCACCTCCTACCACGCCCTGAAGAACCGGGCGGCCATCAAGCCGGGCGAGACGCTGCTCGTCCTGGGCGCAGCCGGCGGCGTTGGGCTCGCGGCGGTCGAGCTCGGCCGCGCCATGGGTGCCCGTGTCGTCGCAGCTGTGTCCTCGGAGGAGAAGCTGGCGCTGGCCCGGAAGCACGGCGCGCAGTCCGGCTTCGTCTATGGCGGCCCGCCAGCCACCAAGGAGGAATCCAGGGCGTTGGCAGATGCCTTCAAGGCGGCCTGCAGCGAAGGCGGAGCGGACGTGATCTACGATCCGGTCGGCGGCGAATATGCCGAGCCGGCGCTCCGCTCGATCGCCTGGGAGGGCCGCTATCTTGTCGTCGGTTTCCCGGCCGGCATCCCGCGCCTGCCGCTCAACCTGACGCTGCTCAAATCCTGCCAGGTGGTCGGCGTGTTCTGGGGCGAGTTCGTCCGGCGCGACCCGGCCGGAAGCGCCGCCAACAATCGCGAGCTCCTGGACCTCTACGCGGCGGGGAAGATCCGGCCCTACGTCTCCGAGCGCTACCCGCTCGAACGCGGAGCCGAGGCGATCGCCCGGCTCGCGAGCCGAAACGCGACAGGCAAGCTCGTGGTGACGGTGCGGGACTGAGACAGGCGGTCCCGCTCACCCCAAAGCCGGTGCGGTCCGGCAAGATTGGCGTGCCTGAATGGTCGGGCCGCACTCGACCACAATGATGCGCTCGTTGGCGCCGGCTTTCAGCGCCGCGGGTCGGACCACCGGCTCTGCATCAGCGTGTTGAGCGTGGCGCAGGCCCAGTCGTACTCGGCGGCGTCACCTGCCGGCTCATCCTTGCAGCGCTGATCCGCGAAGCGCCGCAACGCTGCAGGATCGCGCGTCACTGTTCCATGAAGCGAGGCGACATAGGCTTCGAGTGCAGCCACCTTTCCGTTCAGGCGCTTGATCTCGTCGCATACCACTTTCAGGGCTTCATTCGTGTTGTCGGGCAACTCTTTCATGTTTTCCTCCCTTTTGAAGAGAGAAGCAGATGTTGGGCCCTCTGTTCCAGTTAATTCTGAGCGTGCCTGAACCTCCCTGAGGTCACTGTCGCGAATTCCCACAAACGGCACCACGAAACCGGATCGTAGTGCTTACGCCGGCGTCTTGCCCGCCACGCCGAGATAGCGCTCAAGTATCGCCGCATCCTGCCGCAGCGTTGCGCTCGCGCCGCGATACACCACGGTCCCGCGCTCGAGGATCATGGCATCGTCGGTCACGCCCAGGATCTTCTGCGCGTGCTGTTCGACGATGATAGCCGCCATGCCGTCCTCGCGCAGGATGCGCCCGAGCGCCGCCAGGAGTTCCTCGACGATGATGGGCGCCAAGCCCTCGGTCGGCTCGTCGAGGAGCATGAGTCGTGGGTTGAGAACCAGCGCGCGCCCGACCGCGAGCATCTGCTGCTCGCCGCCGGAGAGCTGGTTGCCCATGTTGCGCCGCCGCTCCTTCAGGCGCGGGAACAGGCCGTAGACGCGCTCGACGTTCCAGGGACCCGGCCGCGCGATCGCGGTCATGTTCTCCTCCACCGTCAGGGAGCGGAAGATGTTGCGCTCCTGCGGGACCCAGCCGATCCCCGCTTCAGCGCGCTGCTCGGGCCTGAGCCGCGTGATGTCGCGCCCCGCCAGCGCGATCGTGCCGCCGCAGTGGCGGGTCACGCCGATGATCGTGTTGAGGAGCGTCGTCTTGCCGACGCCGTTGCGGCCAAGCAGGGCGAGCGACCGGCCCTCGCCGAGTTGCAGGTCGATCCCATCGAGGACGAGCGCCTCGCCGTAGCCGGCGCGGAGGCCTTCGACAGCCAGGAGGTCGCTCAATGCCCGCCCTCCCCGAGATAGACCGCACGCACGCGCGGATCGGACGAAATCTCGGCGACGCTGCCCTCCGTGAGAAGCGCGCCGTTGACCAGGACCGAGATGCGCTCGGCGAAGGAAAAGACGAGGTCCATGTCGTGCTCGATGAGGAGCACGGAGACCTCCCGCGGGAGCGCCGCGACGGCGGCGAGCAGGTCCTGCCGTTCCGCCTCGGGAACACCCGCGGCCGGCTCGTCGAGGAGGAGGACGCGCGGCTTGCAGGCGAACGCGACCGCGATCTCGAGCAGGCGCTGCTTGCCGTATGGCAGCGTCGCCGTGCGCTCGTCGAGGATGTCGGTGATGCCGAAGCGCTCCGCCACCTCGTCGATCCCGGCAATGAGGGGCCGGCGTGCGGCGAAGCTGCGCCACCAATCCCAGCCGCCGTCGAGGCGCTCGGACACCGCGAGCCCGATCGTCTCGCGCGGGGTCAAGGCCGGGAAGAGCTGGTTGATCTGGAAGGTGCGCGCGAGCCCGCGGCGACCGCGGGCGTCGGGCGAAAGCCGGGTGATGTCGGCGCCGTCGAGCAGGACGGAGCCGCCGCTCGCCGGCAGGACGCCGGTCAGGAGGTTGATGAAGGTCGTCTTGCCCGCGCCGTTCGGGCCGATCAGGGCGTGGCGAGCGCCCTTCTCCAGACGGAACGTGACCTCGTCCGTCGCCGTGATGCCGCCGAAGGATTTTCGCAGGCCGATCGTCTCGAGCGCGGCGGCGGTCACGGACGGGAGCCCTTTAAGGTGAGCCGTCCAACGAGCGCCCGCGCCCTCAGCGTGATCCGCTCGCGCCCGACGAGGACGAGGGCGACGAGGATGAGGCCGATCCAGAACTGCCAGTATTGCGGGGTGAGCGCCGCGAGCCCGTCCTGCAGGAGCTTGAACACGATTGCGCCGACAAGCCCGCCATAGAGATACCCTGCCCCGCCGATCACGAGGACGAGGAGCACGTCGGCCGAGCGGTGGAACTCCAGCACGTCGAGCGAGACGAACTGCGTCGTCTGGGCAAGGAGCGCACCCGCGATCCCGGCATAGGCGGCGGACAGGGTGTAGATCGCGACGAGCCGCCGGCCCACCGGCACGCCGAGCGCCCTCGCCCGCAAACCGTTGTCGCGGATCGCCATGATCGACAGCCCGAACGGCGACCGGACCACCCGTCGCGCAACGATGAAGAGGCAGAACAGGACGGCCAGCGTGTAGAGGTGCGCGACCCGGCCGAAGATGTCGAACTCGAACAAGCCGGCGATCGGGTCCATCACGACGCCCTGCAGGCCGTCGGCCCCGCCCGTGATCGAAGCGGCCCGGTTGGCGATCTCGCCGAAGACGAGCGCGACGCCGAGCGTCACCATGAGCCGGGTCAGGTCGGCGCCACGCAGGACGAGGACGCTCGTGACGAGGCCGGCGAGCGCGGCCGCAAGCGCCGCCATGCCGAGCCCGGCGAGCGGTTCCGCGATGCCGCTCTTCGCGAGCAGCCCAGCCACATAGGCACCGAGCCCGAAGAAGGCGGCGTGCCCAAGCGAGACGATGCCGGCATAGCCGAGGATCAGGTCGAGCGAGAGCGCGAATAGCGCGAGGATCGCGATCTCGCTGGCGAGGAGATGCCGGTCGGTGACGACGAACCAGGACCCGAACGCCGCAAGCCAGAAGGCGATCTCGGGCCAGGTCCAGCTGTTTTTGGTGCGGAAAGGATGTGCCAACTCAGCGGGCACGGGCGAACAGGCCCTGCGGGCGCAGCACGAGGACGAGGATCATCAGGGTGTAGATCACGAAGGCGCCGAAGCTCGGCACGTAATATTTCCCCGCGACATCCGCGATCCCCAGGATGAGCGAGGCGACGAACGGGCCGACTATGCCGGACGTGCCGCCGACCGTGACCACGATCAGGAAGTAGATCATGAACTTGAGCGGGAAGGTCGGGTCGAGGCCGAGGATCTCGGCCCCGAGCGCACCGCCGAGGCCCGCAAGGCCGGACCCGACCGCGAAGGTCACGGCGAAGATGGCGTTGACGTTGATGCCGAGCCCGCGCGCGACGCGCGGATCGTCCACGGCCGCCCGCAGCCGGCTGCCGAACCGCGTCTGCGTCAGGATGAGCTGCAGCGCGACGACGAGCACCGCGCAGATCGCGATGATGAACGAGCGGTAGAGCCCGACCTGCACGCCGGCGATCTCCACCCTCCCCTGCAACCAGGACGGCAGCCGGATGAATTGCTGCTGGGAGCCGACCAGGTAATCCACTGCGGCGATCGCCATGAAGACGAGGCCGATCGAGAACAGCACCTGATCGAGATGCGAGCGGCCGTACAGGTGCACGTAGAGCGTACGCTCGAGCAGGAGCCCGATCGCGGCCGGTACGATGAAGGCGAAGGGCAGCGTCGCCAGGAATGGCACGCCCCAGCGGTTCAGCATGAGCGCGCTGACATACCCGCCGGCCATCGCGAAGGCGCCGTGCGCGAGGTTGACGAAGTTCATCAGGCCGAGCGTCACGGCCAGCCCGCAGGCGAGCACGAAGAGCAGCATGCCATAGGCGACGCCGTCGAACAGGATGGTCAGCACGATCGCGGCCTATTCCGGTCCGAGCACCGGGAGATGAAGAGCATCCACGCCTCCAGGCGCGCGCGGGCTCCCTCTCCCAACCGGGGAGAGGGCTGGGGTGAGGGGGTTGCGCCCTCTCCGGAGACCCCGATCCCCCTCACCCGGTCGCTTCGCGACTCGACCTCTTCCCGATGAGGACAGGGATTTCGTGGTGCGTGAGCCAAAAGCTCAGTTCGACTTCGCGGCCTTCACCGGGTCCTTCACGGCGGCGACCGTCGCGAACTCGACGTTGTAGAGCTCGCCGTCCTGCCGCTCGACCTTCCGGACGTAGACGTTCTGGACGATGTCGCGCGTCTGCGGGTCGATCGAGACCGGGCCGCGCGGGCTCGTCCAGCTCATGCCCTTCATGGCGTCGACGAGCGCCTGGCCGCCCTGCCCGTTCGTCTTCTTCAGGCCCTCGTAGATGAGGTGCATGCCGTCGTAGCCGCCGACGCCCATGAAGTTCGGTCGCATGTTCGCGGCCTTCCGGAAGGCGGCCACGAAGGCCTTGTTCTCCGGGCTGTCATGCGCGGCCGAATAATGGTGGCTCGACACGACGCCGAGCGCCACGTCGCCCATGTCGTTGAGGATGTCGTCGTCCACGACGTCGCCCGTCGAGATCAGCCGGATGCCCGACTTGTCGAGGCCGCGTTCCGCGAACTGCTTCATCAGCTGGGCGCCGACGCCCGAGGGCACGAAGGTGAAGAGCGCGTCGGGCTTGGCGTCGGCCGCACGCTGCAGAAAGGGCGAGAAGTCCGGGTTGCGCAACGGCACGCGCAGGTTCTCGACCGTGCCGCCGGCCTTGGTGAAGGTCTCGGAGAAGGCCTTCTCGGCATCGATGCCCGGCCCGTAATCGGAGACCAGCGTCGCAACCTTCTTCAGGCCGTTCTTCGCCGCCCAATCTGCCATCGGGGTCGCGACCTGCGCGAGCGTGAAGCCGGAGCGCACGACGAAGGGCGAGGCCTCCGTGATGGTCGAGGTGGCGGCGCACATCACGATCTCCGGCACCTTCGCCTGGGTGGCGAGCGGCGCGGCCGCGAGTGCGAGCGGCGTCAGGCCGAAGCCGGCCAGAACCGCGACCTTGTCGTTGACGATGAGCTCCTGCGCGAGCCGCTTCGTGACGTCGGCCGTGCCGGTGTCGTCCTTGAGGATGACCTGGATCTTTCGCCCGCCGACCGAGTCGCCGTTCTGCTGCTGGTAGAGCTTCACGGCGGCCTCGACCTGCCGACCCGTCGAGGCGAACGGCCCGGTCATGGGCAGGATGAGGCCGATCTTGATCGGCTCCTGCGCGACGGCACCGCCGGCCGCGAGGGTAGCCGAGAGCACGGCCGCGCCGGCCAAGAGCTTGCGCCTGTTCGTCATCGTATCCCCCCGAGCCCCGCCTGCCGTAGCGTTGCGGGTTCTTTGAAGCCGGGACGGCAGAAGCGCAACCATCGTCCGTTACGTCAGCGGCAGCCCGACATAGTTCTCTGCGACCGTCCGTGCGGCCGTATCCGAGCTCGTCACGAGGTCGAGTTCAGCGAGCTGGCGGCGGCGGTCGAATTCGGTCGCG
>CAXUKK010000096.1:3953-8882 GCA_964251455.1 uncultured Enterovirga sp. | reverse complement strand
TAGATGACGAGGTCGGCCCCGCCGGCCGGGTCGTCGCGGCCGATCTGGTGCGAGCGGTCGATCCTGAGCTCGAGATGCAGGTTGTTGTGGCGGAATACGAGCGCCGACGGGCTCGCGGCATCGCCCGAATAGCCGACCAGGCCCTCGGGCCGGGCGAGCGGCGTCGTGTCGCCGCTTGCTAGCCGGACGTAGAGCATGCCGTCTTCGACGCGGTCGCTTCGGCGTGGCTGCCTTCGGCCAGCGGCGCGGCACGGTCGAGCACCTCGCGCGCCTTCGCGATCACGCGGGCGCCGCGGGCTTTGTTGTAGCCGCCCGATCGGGTCGCTCCGCCATCCTCGGAGATCGCGTCGGTGCCATAGAGCGCATCGTACAGCGAGCCCCAGCGCGCATTCGCGGCGTTCAACGAATAGCGTGCATTCGAGATCGGGACGACGAGCTGCGGGCCGGCGATCGTGCCGATCTCGGCATCGACGTTCTCGGTCTCGATGCTGGTCGGAGCCGGGTCGGGCTGCAGATACCCGATCTCGCGCAGGAAGCTCTCGTATTCGGCCTCGTCGATCGGACGCCCCTTCCGGGCGTCGTGCCAGCCGTCGATCTGCACCTGCAGGCGATCGCGGATGTCGAGCAGGGCGCGGTTGCGGGGTGCGAGCTCCCCGATTGCGGCGGCGAAGCCGGTCCAGAACGCGTGCGCATCGAGGCCGGTGCCGGGCAACGCCTCATCGACGATGAAGTTGTGCAGCGCCCGGTCGACCTTCAATCCGCCTGTATCGAGATGTGCCACGCCTGCCTCCGCAATCACCAACGCCGTCCCGCCGGTCCTTAACAGTGCGGTCGTGGGGCGTCAGCCCCGGGCGCGTAGCCCGCGCCAAAGGTCGAATGTTGCGGGACGTAACATACGGCGGCATGGGCCTTCAAAAGCCCCAAACGCAACCCATGTCTTGCTTGCGGCCGTCCTGACCGGCCTCCAATGAAGGGGACCAACGTGAACGACCAGGAACGACAGATCATCACCGACATCTTCAAGCGCCTGGAGCAGGCAGCTGCACAGACGCGGGACCCGGAGGCGGAACGCTTCATCGCCGAGAAGGTGCGGGCCCAGCCCTATGCGCCTTACGCGATGGCGCAGGCGCTCTACGTCCAGGAGGAGGCGCTGAAGAACCTCGGCGAGCAGATGGAGCAGCTTCGGGCGGAGAACGAGCAACTCAGCCGCGCCGGCTCCGGCGGCGGTGGCGGGATCCTGTCCTCGATCTTCGGTGGCGGCCAGCAGCGCCGCGAGGAGCCGGCCTTCGGGCGCCCAGGCCAGGGCCAGGGCTACGCTCCCCAGGGCGGATACGGCCAGCCCCCGCAGCAGCCGGGCTACGCGCCGCAGCAGGGAGGCCCATGGGGCGGTCAGCCGCAGGGCGGGCCGCAGCAGGGCGGGCCTTGGGGAGGCCAGCCGCAGCAGGCCGCGCCCGCAGGCGGGGGCTTTCTCCGCGGCGCGCTGACGACGGCGGCTGGCGTGGCCGGTGGCATGATGGTCGGCAATGCGCTGATGAGCGCCTTTTCGGGCGGGCATAGCGCGCTCGGGAACTTTTCCAACACCGACCTTGCGTCCCTCGGCGGTGGCCTGCAACCGGGCGGTGGCGCCGGCGGCGATGCCGGCTTCCAGGATGCATCCTTCACGGATGGCGGTAGCTTCGGCGGCGGCGGCGGAGACGATGCCAGCTTCCAGGACGCCTCCTTCGACGACGGCGGCGGAGATTTAGGCGGCGGCGACGATTCCAGCTGGACCTGATCGGGTCCGCGGCAAGCAAGGAAACGGCCGGGCATTGCCCGGCCGTTTTCGTTTCAAACAAGGTGGTGTGGTGGGTCAGATCACTTTGACGCGCGTGCCGACGCGGACGCGTTCGTAGAGGTCCGTCACGTCCTCGTTCATCATCCGGATGCAACCCGAGGAGACGTTCTGGCCGATCGTGTGCGGCTCGTTCGTGCCGTGGATGCGATACAGCGACGAGCCGAGATACATTGCGCGGGCGCCGAGCGGGTTCGCCGGTCCGCCTTCCATGTGGCGCGGCAGGTCGGGCCGGCGCTTCAGCATCTCCGGCGGGGGCGTCCAGCCCGGCCATTCCTTCTTGGCCGTGATCGTCTTGATCCCCGACCAGGCGAAGCCCGGGCGACCGACACCGATGCCGTATCGCACGGCCTGGCCGTTGCCTTCCACGAGGTAGAGGAAGCGCGACGGGGTATCGATCACGATCGTGCCCGGCGCCTCGGATCCGTCGTAGGAGACCGTCTGGCGACGGTATTCGGGCGCGGGTTCGCGGAGCGGCACTGCCTCGTAGGGCGCGGCGGGCAGCGCCGCCGTGCGGCGCCGTTCGGGTTGCGGCTCGGGCGCGGGCTCGCCGAACGGGTCGGCGTAGCGATAGGCGGTCGCGGGCGCGGAAGGCTGCCGGGCAGCCGGGCCGGGGTCGCGGCCGGTCATCAGGAGTTCGATGAAGCCGCCTCCATATTGGCCGGAGCGCGGCTGGTTGTACATGACCTGGGCCTGCGCGGCGCCGGACCCGAGCGCGAGAGCGAGCGCCAGGGCGGAGGGAGCTAGTCTCATGGATTTCGTCTCGCGAGAGTTTCGAGCCAGGAGATCCGGAGCTGCTGTCCGAGATCACGGGCTGACCTTCGCGCAAGCGGCTGATTGAGTGATGAAAACCGCTGAGTACCGGGCCGTTAAAGTTACCAGAACCGCCGAAATGCGCCGGCAAGGTTACTAGCTGCTTGCGGCGTGTGCTTAATGGATGCTTGCACGCCGCCCGAACCGTCCGAGTTTGGCCAAGGCCGACCGTGCCCCCGCGACATCGAAGGCGAGCGCAATCGCGCCGTACAGACCGGCGCCGACGAGCACCTGGGCCGTCAGTCCGGGCAGGGGCGGGAGGGCGTTGCGCCAGGGCCAGAGCACCGCTCCCATGACGGCCGCCGCGCCGGCCGCGAACGCCAGGTCGCGCCAGGGCAGGGCGGCCCGGACGCCCACCGCGAGCACGGCAAGCACGATGAGCCCGACCGCAAGGCTCACGAACTGCACGGCTGCGACCCCGACCGCTCCCGTAGCTCCCGGCCAGGCGAGGAGCAGCACGACATTGACCGCGAGCGCGGCGACGGCGGCGGCCACGACGGGTCCGGTCCGATGTCGGATCTGGAAGGCGGGATTGAGCCCGAACTGCACGAGCGCGTAGGCCCCGAAAGCCGGGATCGCCAGCATCATGACGTCTGCGACCTGGCCTCGGAACGAGGCCGGCACGAAGAGGGCCTCGAAGCTCGGCCAGACTGCTGCAAGGCCGACGCAGGCCGGCACGACGATGGCGAACACGATGCCGAGGTTCTGGGAGATCCGGCGCTCGCCCGCCTGCCGTCCGTCCCGTTCCTCGGCCCGGACGGCGAGCTGGAACAGCGCCAGGTCGAGGGCCGAGCCGACATTCTGGAGGAGCCGCACCGCGATCTCGCTGGCGAGCGAGAAGTAGCCGGCCTCGGCAAAGCCGGAGCGCCCGGCCAGGACGGCGCGGTTGAGGAGGGGCAGGGCCTGGTAGATCGCGCTCGCTGCGACCAGCGGCACCGCATAGCGGGCGAAGCGCATCAGCAGCGCGCGGTCGAAATGTCCGCCGGCGGCGGGCTCGCGCGTCTCGCGCAGGACGGCCAGGGTCAGGGCCGCGGCGGCGGCCGAGCCGAGCAGAGCCGAAGCCGGCTCGCGCCAGAGCCACGCCGCCCCTGCCGCCAGGCAGAAGGCGAGCACGCCACGCCCGAAGAGCAGCGCCGCGTAGCGCCGATCGAGGAAACGCGCCCGAGCCTGCGCGGTCCGGAAATCGAACAGCCCGACCGACAGGCCGACCGCCGCTGCCGCGGCGAGCAGACCCGGCGAAAGCCCGAGATCCGCGCCGGAGACGAGCAGCACGGTCGCGACTGTCACGACGGCACCCGCAGTCACGCCGTACAGAATGTTGAGAGTAGCCGCGACACGCGGCTCGTCCGACCGGACCTGCTCCGAGTAGAAGCGGGTCGTCGACAGCCGCAGCCATTCGAAGAGCACCGTGTTGATGACCACGGAGACCGAGAGCGCGACCGCATAGCGCCCGAACGCCTCCGGTCCGACGAGATACGCCACGACGAGCGACAGCGCGAAGCTCAGCGCGGCGTTGACGAGGAAAATGGCGACGAAGGTCATGCGCCGGGTCGGATCGGGACCCGGCCAACTTATCCGTCTGGCGACAAGAGAAGGTTACGAGGGTTCCCGACCGGGCCGTTCAGGATGCGAAACGGGCTTCTGCGGAGCAGATCGCCACGAACGCACTCGCGACCGCGACAAGGGCCAGAGCGTCCGCAACCAACGGCGGGACGCCGGCGCCAAAGAACAGGAGGCCGCCTGCGGCTATGCCAAGGGAGGTGAAACTCGCCCCCAAAATCATCGTATTTCCCGCACCACGCCGAGCCGGTGACGCAGACCCCCGAAACGCGGATGTCCAGGCTCGAAAAGGAAAGTACCTGCTCATGCGAGAAAAGCAGCCGTCCGGCAAGGCCTATTTAGACAGCGCGATGTAAATCCCCGCCCAGTCCGGCGCGGGCGGCTCGACCCGAAAGGTCGCGATGCGCTCGGCATAAAGGTCGTATAGACCGCCAAGTCCGAGGGCCTGGGCGGGAGCGCGTGAGGCGCCTAGGGCGTGCTCCGCGCCGGTCCAGTCCTGAGCGCGGTAGCGCTCGATCATCTCGGCATGCGTGCCGGCGAGTGCCTCGAATTCGGCTGACTTCCGCACCGCTCCGTCGCCCACCAGCGTGAACACCTGTTCGGGCGCGGTCTTTCCTTTCACGCGGATGAGGTCGACCTCGAGCACCGCGAAGCTCGTCACGACCTTCGCCGCCGTGCTTGAGCCCAGAACGACCTTTACACCGTAGAACTTGGACTGCCCATCG
>CAXUKK010000096.1:283-3943 GCA_964251455.1 uncultured Enterovirga sp. | reverse complement strand
GTTGAGGCCGATTCCGACATCGATCGGTATGAAGGCATGTCCGCCCTCGGCCGCTTCGCGCTCGCGCTCGGCGTTCACCGCTGTCAGGCGCCGCAGCATGTCCAGCGCGGCGGTGCACGCATTCTCCTCCTGGCGCGGGTCGTCGAGCGGAGCGTTCCAGAACGCCATGATGGCGTCGCCCATGTACTTGTCGATCGTGCCCTTGCGATCGAGGATCGCGTTGGTGAGCGGCGTCAGGAAGCGGTTCATCAGGGCGGTCAGGCCTTGCGGGTCGTGCTTGTAGCTCTCCGAGATCGTCGTGAAGCCGCGCACGTCCGAGAACATGATCGTCATCACCCGCTCCTCGCCGCCGAGCTTCAGCTTCTCGGGATGCTGGGCAAGCTGCTCGACGAGCGCAGGCGAGATGTACTGGCCGAAGGCGGAGCGGATGCGGTTCCGATCCGTCTGCTCGCGGAAGTAGTTCGCGAACACGAGCGTGAGGTAGACGAGGAAACTCGCCGCGAGCGGGAACGTCGCGTCGATCAAGAGTCCCGAATGGGCGAAGCGATACCAGGACGCCGCGGCGAGGCAGGCGGCGACCGCTGCCCCGAAGAGCAGCAGCGGCACCGCCCCGAGGATCGGGGCGAAGAGGATGATCGCGAAGGCGACCGCGACCGTGACCAGGATCTCGATGAAGGTGGCATAGCTCGGGGCGGTCAGCACCGGCTGGCCCGTGATGATGGTCTCGAGAAGCTGCGCGTGTATCTCCACCCCGGGCATCGACCGTTCGAGAGGGGTCGTCTTGTTGTCGAGGAGACCGACGGCCGAGGTGCCGACCAGCACAATCTTGTTTGCCACCTGCTCGGGCGCGAAGCGGCCAGCGAGGACGTCGTGTGCGGAGATGAATCGACCCGGATCATGCGGGCTGAAATGGACCCAGATCTGGCCTTCCTCATTCGTCGGGAGCGCGAACCCGGCAAGCTGGATACGCTGCACGCCGGCGGCGTCGGTCCACATCGTGACGGCGTTGCCGCCTGTCAGGACCCTGAGGATTTCGAGCGAGAGGGTCGGCACCTCGATCCCATCCGCCCGCACGATCATCGGGACGCGACGCACGATGCCGTCCTGCTCCGGCAGGATGGTGAACAGCCCGCGTCCGAGCGCGGCGTTCTCGAGAAGGGGCACGTTCCTCAGGAGGCCCGGAAAGCTTGGGAGAGCGACGTCCGGGCCGCGCCTGCCGATGCCGACCTGCGGCGGTGGCTCCTTGTCCGGCCAGGGCACAGGGGCCGCCATCGCGGTCTGGCCGAGGATCACCCTAGATGAGCGGATGGCCTGCGCAAGCACCTCGTCGTTGCTTGGTACCTGCCGAAGCATCGCCCGCGTGGCCTCGTCGACCTGCGTGAGAGCTTCGGCCAACAGGGCAGGTGAGAGCCGGTCCGGCTCGGCGAAGACGATGTCGAACGCGATCACGACCGCCCCGGCGGCCGTCAGCTTCGTGACCAGCTCCGCCACGATCGTGCGCGCCCACGGCCACTGCCCGATCTCGCGCAGGCTCGCCTCGTCGATGTCGACGATCATCACGGGTTTAGCGGGGTGGGGCACGCGCGGCTTGAGCGCCTGGAAGGCGTCGAAGGTCCGCAGCCGCACCGCTTCGACAGGGGCCGGATCCCAGACGCGGATCGCGATCAGGAGGGCCAGCAGGCCGAGCGAGAGCGCGCGGCCGAACCCGATCCGGCGCGCCGTGCGGCGGAGCCACCCGCCGCGCCTCTGGCGCCCCGTGCGAGGTGCCGGGCGTCTGACCTGGTCGGCTCGTCCGAGCACGGCTAGGCCAGACTGGCATCGGGCCGGATCGGCTGAGACGAGGTTGCCATCAGCCGGGCAAAAGGCATCCCGTAATGCACTTCGGAGACTCGGCCGACAGGTGCCGCTGCATAGCCCCAGATCTCGCCGCCGACGTCGCGCCAGCGCCGGCAGAACGCGTGATCCGGTTCCGACGGGGGATCATCGTCGAAGAAGTTCCGGAAATAGGCCGTTAGCTTGAGCTTGCCGGCTGAAAATTCGTAACGCGACAGGGTCCCGCTTTCGTGCAGCCTGGCGAACGCCTCACGGCCGATGAGCATGAAGCTCGTCCCGATTGCCCGCACCTGACAAAACCCGTTTTCGACGCGGAGGCTTCGATCGAGGAGTTCGACGTCCCACTCCTGCGCGCGCGCGAGAGACGCGTCGATCGGGAGGCTTCCTGCCAACGAGGCGAAGCGTTCGAGATCCGGCGCACCTCGCGGGCAGATCGCTCCCGTGACCGGCTGTCCGGACCCAAGCAGGCAGCGGCAGAGATCCGACGGGAAGCGCAAGTTTCCGCCGATGAGCGCGAGATGAGTGCAGTCCGACCGAAGCAGCTCGTCGGCCAGCACGTCGCGCTGCACCATGAGGTTCGGGCCGTCGATCATCCGGAGCTCGGTCCAGATCCCTCGCCGCCGCAGGTCGTCCATCATGTGGGTGAGCGACATCACGTAGTCGCTTGCCACGATCCCGTTGGCGGTCGTGGTTCCGATCAGGATCCGCGCGGGTACGGTCACGGCTGACCTGGAGCCGCCACGCCAGGATCGACGTTGCTCCGCTCCGACACGGCCGCGAGGAAGTCCGTGAACGGCGTGGCCGTGCGCCAATCGCCGATGTGCCGCATGTCGGCGGCCGGGTAGGTACAGCCCTCGCCGCCGATCCGGCCCCAGTTGATGCAGAACGAGTAATCGAGATCGAAGACGGTCTCTCCGTCCCGGACCTCCCGGTAGAAGGCCCGCACCGGCGGATGCTTCCGATCCAGACGCAGCGTTGGGATTTTCAGGCGGGAGGCCATGGCGTCGAAGCAGGCGCGTTGCGATAGCATGAACCCGCCCGGAAGCGCCGCCACACGGCAGATCGCGCCCTCCATCCGGGTTGGACCGGGTAGCGGATGGACGTTCCAGTCATAGGCGAGAGGAAGGGCGGCCTCGAATGGCTGCGAAGCGGCAAGGATCCTGAGCCTGACGATGTCGAGCGTCCGCTTGGTGTAGGCGGCTCCGATCACCGGCTTCTCGAACCCGAGCAGCGTCTCGCAGAGATCGGCCGGGAAGGTCATGTCGCTGTCGATGAACAGGAGGTGCGTGCAATCGGAGCGCATGAACCTGTCGGCCAGGACGTTGCCCTGGGCGACGATGCTGGCGCCGTCCAGCACGTGGTACTCGATCCCCCCCCCCGCACGGGTCAGGCTCGCTACCATCCTGACGACGGAAGCCGCGTGCTCGGCCATGACGATGCCGTCCGCCGTCGCCGTCGCGATGAAGACCCTTGTGGTCGGCCTCGTCACTGCGGCGATCTTTCGGCCAGGTTCATGCGCCGCCGACTCAGCTCGTCCCCAGGATTTCGAAGAGATGATCATCCCAGATCACATGGAAGCTGATGCTGGAATTGTCATGCAGCTCCGCGACGGTGGTGTACTCCTCCGATTGCTGATTCCACAGTTCGAGATCGTAATGGCCGCTATCGTCTCTGACTCGAGCGAATGGTGCGGACTCGGGTGTTCCAAATAGGCCGCTCCGCATCAGGAAAGTGATATCGACCGCGTCGTTCGATCCGACCTGCTCAAGGCGTGCGATGTCGTAGGATCCGAGCACATAGCTGCCGCTGCTCATCGGCACGCTTTGC
>CAXUKK010000096.1:0-273 GCA_964251455.1 uncultured Enterovirga sp. | reverse complement strand
TTCGAGTGCGAACTCCGTGGTCGACGAGATCAGGATCGAGCCGCCGCTATCGGCCGTGATCGTCCCGCTATTGGCGAGTACGCTGAAGAGGCTGACGTCTTCCACATTGCTGGCGCGCGTTCGGTCATCGGCCGCTTCGTAGGTGAAGTCCGTGGTGCCGCTGTCGACCGTGACATGGTCGCCTGACAGCGCCGCGTCGTCGCTGCCGATCACGGACAAGTACGGGCCATCATCGAAGATCGCATAATCGTTGAACAAGAGCGCCGATGTCGG
>CAXUKK010000095.1:636-8911 GCA_964251455.1 uncultured Enterovirga sp. | reverse complement strand
ACGGAGAGGTTGATGTCACGCAGGACGTGGCACTCGCCGTACCACTTGTTCACGGCCTGCAACTGAACAACCGGTTCGCCGGTCGCGGCCGGTCGGGCCGTCGTGGATGTGTGTTGCGCCATGGCCGCCATGCTTGTCACCGTCGTTGCCCGGCCGCGAGCTTCCGCTCAACCATAAGCGAGTATCGCGACATTCCAAAACAGCAGATGAAGTAGAACAGGGCCGCGAATGCGTAGCCCGTGTTCGACACCGTTGGCGCCGCCCATTGCGGGTCGATGCGCGCGGATTCGATCGTCTTCATGAGGTCGAACACGCCGATCACGTAGACGAGGCTCGTGTCCTTGAAGAGGCCGATGAACGTGTTGACGATGCCCGGGATGACGATCCGGAGCGCCTGCGGCAGGACGATGAAGAACATCATCCGCCAATAGCCGAGGCCGAGCGACATCGCGCCTTCGTACTGGCCCTTGGGCACGGCCTGGAGTCCGCCGCGCACGACCTCCGCCATATAGGCTGCGGAGAAGATCGCGACGCCGACGAGTGGCCGGAGCAGGCGATCGACGGACATGCCGGCCGGCAGGAACAGCGGCAGCATGGTGTTCGCCATGATCAGCACGGTGATGAGCGGCACGCCGCGGATCACCTCGATGAAGACAACGCAGGCAAGCCTGACGAGCGGCAGCTTCGAGCGGCGCCCGAGCGCCAGGAGGATGCCGAACGGCAGCGAGAACACGATGCCCACGACCGAGACGAGGAGGGTGACGAGGATGCCGCCCCAGAAGGCGGTCGCGACCGGCTCGAGCCCGATGGCTTCCCACCCGGTCAGCAGCACGAAGGAGGCGATCGGAAACAGGATGAAGAAATACGCCGCGCCGAGATCCCGTCGCGGGGCCTTCAGCCAGAGCAGCCAGCCGACGCCGAGTGCCAGCATGGCGAACCAGATATCGACGCGCCAACGCTGGGCAACGGGATAAGCGCCGTAGGTGAAGTAGCTGATGCGATCGACAACAAAGGCCCAGCACGCTCCGACGGGGTGGCCGGTCATGTCCTCGCGGCAGGCGGCACGATCGGCGCCCGACCAGACGGCGTCGATGAGCATGAAGCGGATCGTCGGCGGGACGATCAGATAGAGAAGATAGAGCACGACCAGCGTCAGGATCGTGTTGGGAATTGACGAGAACAGGTTCTGCCTGGCCCAGGCGATCGGACCGCGGACCAGCATCGGCGGCGGCAGGGGCTCGCTCTGCCTTGCCTGGACGTAAGAGAGCGAGCCGGAGAGCGACTGAACAGCCATGGTCTAGCGCTCCACCAGGGCCTTGCGGGCGTTGTACCAGTTCATGAAGGTCGCTGTCGCGATCGAGATGGTGAGATAGACGGCCATGGTGATCGCCACGCATTCGATGGCCTGACCGGTCTGGTTGAGGACCGTCCCCATGAAGACCTGGACCAGATCGGGGTAGCCGATCACCACGGCGAGCGACGAGTTCTTCGTCAGGTTTAAATATTGGCTCGTCAGCGGTGGGATGATCACCCGCATCGCCTGCGGGATCACCACGAGCCGGAGCGTCTGGCCCGGACGCAGGCCGAGCGCGTGCGCGGCCTCGGTCTGGCCCTTCGAGACCGCCAGGATGCCGGCCCGGACGATCTCGGCGATGAAGGCCGCGGTGTAGATCACAAGCCCTAGCGTCAGTGCCACAAGTTCCGGGAAGACCTGCAGCCCGCCCCGCAGGTTGAACGTGCCCTTGATGGGCATGTCGAAGGAGATCGGGTTGACGGTCACGAAGGCGAGCACGCTCCAGGCGAGCAGCGGCAGGCCGATGATGAACCCGATCGAGCCGCTGATGACCGGCGATTGCTCGCCCGTGGCGGCCTGCTTGCGGTGGGCGTGGATGCCGTAGGCGATCGCGGATGCGATGCCGATGAAGAAGGCGGCGAACACGACCCAGGCGTCGTGTGCGAAGACCGGCTTCGGGACGTAGAGGCCACGGTTATTGAGGAAGACGCTGGTGCCGACCCCAACGGAGTTTCGAGGCTCCGGCAAGGAGCGGAGCACCGCAATGTACCAGAACAGGAGTTGCAGCAGGAGCGGCAGGTTGCGGATCAGCTCGACATAAGCCGTCGCGACCCGCGCCACGATCCAGTTCGACGAGAGCCGGGCGACGCCTATGAAGAAGCCGAGGAACGTCGCGAAGAAGACCCCGATGCCGGCGACCAGGAGGGTGTTGAGTAGTCCGACGAGGAACGCGTCGCCGTATGTGGAGGTCGCCGAATACGGGATCAGCGCCTGGCTGACGTCGAAGCCCGACGTCGAGTTCAGGAAGCCGAAGCCTGACGCGATCTTCGCCGCTCGGAGATTGTCGATCGCGTTCGAGGCCGCGGTCCAGATCAGCCCTACGACGGCCACGACCAGCACGATCTGGTACGCGATCCCACGAACCTTCGGATCGTTCAGAAACGACGCCCTCGCCGGTTGCGGCGCCTGTGCAATGGTCGACAAACCTGTTCTCCGACCGGATTTCTTGGTTCAGTCCCGGCTTTCGCTCGCACGCAAAAGCCGGGCCCAAACGGTCGCGGGCGCCCCTAAGGCACCCTCGCTGATCTCAGCGGATGGGCGCTGCGAACTGGAGACCGCCCTTGTTCCAGAGCGCGTTGAGGCCGCGCTTGATCTTGAGGCGCGATCCCTCGCCGACGTTACGCTCGAAGATCTCGCCGTAATTGCCGACGCCCTTCACGATCTTGACGACCCAATCCTTGGAGAGGCCAATCGACTCGCCGTACGAGCCCTCGACGCCAAGAAGGCGTTTCACCTCGGGATTGTCCGACTTGAGCATCTGGTCGACATTCGCCTTGGTGACCCCGAACTCCTCAGCAATGAGGAGAGCGTTGTGCGTCCAGCGGACGAGATCACCCCATTGCGAATCGCCCTGGCGCACGCCCGGTCCACGCGGCTCCTTCGAGATGATCTCGGGCAGAACGATGTGATCGTCGGGAGCCGACGCGCGCAGACGCTCGGCATAGAGGCCCGAGGCGTCTGTCGTGAAGGCGTCGCAGCGGCCGGTGTCGTAGGCCTTGAAGGTTTCGTCCGACGTCGCGAAGGCGACGACTTCGTACTTCATGTTGTTGCCGCGGAAGTAGTCCGCGAGGTTGAGCTCGGTCGTCGTGCCCTGCTGCGTGCAGACGGAGGCGCCGTTCAGCTCCTTGGCCGAGGCCACGCCGAGCTTCTTGCGCACCATGAAGCCCTGGCCGTCGTAGTAGGTGACGGCCGGGAAATCGAGGCCGAGCGTTGTATCGCGCGACATGGTGACGGTCGTGTTCCGGATCAGGACGTCGACCTCGCCCGATTGCAGCGCCGTGAACCGGTCCTTCGCGGCAAGCGGCGTGAAGCGGACCTTGGTCGGATCACCGAAGATCGCGGCCGCGATGGCGCGGCAGTAATCGACGTCGAAGCCGGCCCAGGCGCCCTGCGCATCCGGAACGCCGAATCCGGCGAGGCCGGTATTGGCGCCGCATTGCAGGAAGCCTTTCTGCTTGACGTTGGTGAGCGTGGCCTGAGCCGACGCGCCCGACGCGCCGAGACCCGCACCGGCGAGGGCGAAGCCCAGTCCGAATGCAAGCTTCGCGATTTTCGATGTCATGATGGGAGGTTCTCCACTCTGTAATGCCTGTTCATTGGTCGGCGGCGGTTCGATCGACACCGTTCGATAGCAGCTGTCACACGTTCGCAGCTTTCGAATGCGTGCAGCTTTGATGCCATCGAAGGCGACATTCCGCATCCGGTCAAGTGAGACGGCGTGCAACCTTCGCTTGACGAGGCGAAGCCGGCACGGTCATGAGCGGCGTGATGGCCCAGCACCCTTCCACACATCTCGACCGTTTCCGCGAGCGCACCCGGCTCGTCCATGCCGGGCGCGATCCGTTCGAGCAGCACGGCTTCGTCAACACGCCGATCTACCGCGGCTCGACCGTGCTCTATCCGACGACGGACGATCTCAAGCATCGCCGCGGAACCTACAGCTACGGCACGAAGGGCACGCCCACGATCCGGTCGCTCGAAAGCGCCTGGTCGTCCATCTCAGGCGCGACGGACACGGTCCTCACGCCATCTGGACTAGCCGCGATTGCCGTGGCTCTCATGACGGTGTGCCGGGCCGGGGGCCACCTGCTCGTCACGGATTCCGTCTACCGCCCGACCCGCAATCTCTGCGACACGCTCATGAAGCGCTTCGGCGTGGAGACGACATATTACGACCCGCTCGTCGGTGCCGGCATCGCCGACCTCATCCAGCCGAACACCTGCGCCATCTTCACGGAGGCGCCGGGATCGCAGACTTTCGAGATGCAGGACATCCCGGCGATCGTCGACGTCGCCCGCGGGCGCGACATCCCCGTGCTGCTCGACAACACCTGGGCGACGCCACTCTTCCTGCCCCCACACGAGATCGGGATCGACATCGCGATCGAGGCCGGCACCAAATACCTGTCCGGCGGATCGGACCTGCTCCTCGGGCTCACGTCTGCGAACGAGCGCTGGGCAAGGCGTCTGCGCGACACCTTCGACGCGACGGCGCCCTGTGCCGGTCCGGAGGACGTGTTCCTCGGCCTGCGCGGCCTGCGCACGATGGCGCTACGACTGAAGGAGCACGAGCGGGCGGCCCTCGACATGGCGCAGTGGCTCGCCGCCCGGCCCGAGGTGTCGCGCGTCCTGCATCCCGGCCTCCGTGAGGATCCGGGCCATTCAATCTGGCGGCGCGACTTCAAGGGCTCGTCCGGCCTGTTCGGCATCGTCCTGCACCCCGTCAGTGAGGCGGCAGTCGCGGCCATGCTCGATGGCCTCGACCTCTTCGGCATGGGCTATTCCTGGGGCGGTTTCGAGAGCCTGGTCGTCCCGTTCGACGCCGCGAGCTATCGTACTGCCACGACATGGGCGCCGGAGGGCCCGGCCCTGCGTTTCCACATCGGGCTCGAGGATCTCGACGACCTCAAGGCCGATCTCGATGGCGGCTTCGCCCGGCTCCGTGCGATCGGCTGACTCTCTAAAGACCGACAAGATGGCGTGCCCGCCAGGCTAGAAGCGGGCCGTCTTACCCGGAGGAAGCGCCTAATGTCCGTCCACGCCACGCGGATGCCCTCGTCCCAGCCGCCATCACGGCTCGCGAAGCTTCTCTCACGTACCTCGCCGATCACCTGCATCGAGGATCTGCGGGTCATCGCGGAACGGCGCGTGCCCCGGATGTTCTACGATTACGCGGATTCCGGCTCCTATACCGAGGGGACGTATCGGGCGAACACGACGGATTTCGCGGCCATCAAGCTGCGCCAACGCGTCGCCGTCGACATGACGAACCGGACGCTCGCCTCGACGATGATCGGCGAGCCGGTCGCCATGCCGGTCGCGCTCGCGCCGACCGGCCTCACGGGCATGCAACACGCCGACGGCGAGATCCTGGCCGCACGGGCCGCCGCCAAGGCCGGCGTGCCCTTCACGCTCTCGACGATGAGCATCTGCTCGATCGAGGATGTGGCCGAAGCGACGGGCCGGCCATTCTGGTTCCAGCTCTACGTGATGAAGGACCGCGACTTCATCGACCGGCTGATCGGCCGCGCACAGGCGGCCGGCTGCTCCGCGCTCGTCCTGACGCTCGACCTGCAGATCCTCGGGCAGCGCCACAAGGACATCAAGAACGGGCTCTCGACCCCGCCGAAGCCGACGCTGCGGAACCTCATCAACCTCGCCATGAAGCCGTATTGGTGCATGGCGATGCTTGGCACGCAGCGCCGCACCTTCCGCAACATCGTCGGTCACGCGAGCGGCGTCACGGACCTGTCCTCGCTCTCATCCTGGACGGCCGAGCAGTTCGACCCGACGCTCAGCTGGGACGACGTGAAGCGCATCAAGGATCGCTGGGGCGGCAAGCTGATCCTGAAGGGCATCCTCGATCCGGAAGACGCCGAACTGGCGGTCCAGAGCGGAGCCGATGCCCTGATCGTCTCGAACCACGGCGGCCGCCAGCTCGACGGTGCACTGTCCTCGATCTCCGCCCTTCCGGCGATCCTGGACGCGGTTGCCGGCCGGATGGAGGTCCTGTTCGACGGCGGCATCCGGTCGGGCCAGGACGTGCTGAAGGCACTGGCGCTCGGCGCGCAGGGGACCTTCATCGGCCGAGCCTTCCTCTACGGGCTCGGCGCGCTCGGCGAGGACGGCGTCACCCTCGCGCTCGACATCATCCGCAAGGAGCTCGAGGTCTCGATGGCCATGTGCGGCCTGCGCGACGTCCGTGACGTCGACGGACGGATCTTGGCGCGCAATCCCTACGGTCTGCCGGTCACGTAGCGCCGGACCGCCCCGGCACACTCCGTTAGGAAACATCCGTCTGCCGCGGCCTGAAGATCAGCATCAGGTTGCGGACGTAGATGAAGATGGCGAGGAACTGCCCGATGATGATGATCGGCTCTCGCCGCACGAGGCCGTAGACGAGGGTCAGCAGCCCGCCGACGAGCGAGATGAACCAGAATGCGACCGGCATGACGCTGCGGCCGGCCCGTTCGCTCGCGATCCACTGCACGACGAAGCGCATCGCGAAGACGATCTGCGCCACGAGGCCGAAGAGGATCCAGAGATCGAACCGCGCGACGAAGACGTCGTAGAGGTAGTCCCTGAGGTCGCTGGAGAGCTGGAAGATCATCAGCCGTCGTACCTGATCTGCGGGACGCGTCGGCGCCGCCGGATGAGCCACCAGACCCCGACCAGATCCAGGATGCCGCTCCAGAGCCTGTCGAAGAAGCCGTAATGCGACGTGCCGGCGGTGCGGGGCCGGTCGACGACATCGACGTTGACGACGCCGTAGCCTTCCCGCTTCACCAGCGCAGGCAGGAAGCGGTGCAGCGAGTCGAAGAAGGGGAGCGCCAGGAACACGTCGCGGCGGAACACCTTGTGCCCGCAGGCGGTATCGCGGGTGTCGTCCCTGAGGATGGCGCTGCGCACCCGGTTCGCGATGCGCGACTGCAGCTTCTTGAACCGCCCGTCGCCGCGCCGCGTGCGCTGCCCGACCGCGAGCGCCACGCCGGTCCCGCCCCGATCTAGGGCGGCGACGAGATCGAGCACGTAGCGCGGATCGTTCTGGCCATCGCCGTCCAGCGTCGAGACGATGGACCCATGCGCCGCCCTCACGCCCGTTAGGATCGCCGCGCTCTTGCCGCAGCTCTCCTCGTGCACGATCACGCGCAGCCAGTCGCGATCGGCCCGCGCGAGTTCGCGCAGGCTGTCGTCGGTCGATCCGTCGACCACGTAGATCACCTCGAACGGGGCGAGCGGTGCGAGGACAATCTCTAGTTCCGCGAGTTGCTGCGCGACGGAGCCGGCCTCGTTCTTGGCGGGGATCACGACGGAAAGTCGCGGCTCGATCGCGCCCGCAGCCATGCGGTCCGGTGACATGGCGGTCCCGATCACCGTCCGGACCGATAGACGCCGATATCCGTCCGACGTCCGCCATTGATGTTGAAGCCGGGAACGCGGCTGACCGGCTCCCGGCTCGGACGATCGCCGAGCGCCTGCAGGAAGGCCGGCTCGAAGCGGCTATCGACGAACAGCACGCGGCAGCCCGGTTGCGCCAGGAAGGCGGCCGCTTCCTGACCGTTGCCAACCATCGCGAGCGACGTACCGGCGAGGAACACGAGGCTCGGCTCGCGGTAGCCGAGGGTCGCGATCGGCGCCCCAGGGCAGCCGACGGCCTCGGCGGCTGCGGCAAGGCGGGGCGAGAGTTTCAGCGACAGCAGAACGGGTTGCGTGAAGCCGAAGACGCCCATTGCAAGGATCGAGGCAGCCGCAACGCCGACAAGCGCCGCCCGGGTCACCTCGCCCCGCGAGAAGAACACCCAGGACAAGATGGCCACCGCGCAGGCAGCGACCATCATGGCGAGGCCGGCCGGCGACCAGGTCCGGTCGAGCGTCCAGGTCCCGTAGAGCAGGCCGATCGTGAGGCCGACCGGGATGAGGGGCATCGCCAGATACGCGATCCGTGCGCCCGGGCGGTGCGGCCCGACGAAGCCCTCCGTCATCGCGCGAACGGCCAGGATGGCGAAGGCCGGATAGAGCGGCATCACGTAGTGCGGAAGCTTGGTCGGCACGGCCTCGAAGATCAGCCATGCCGGCACGACCCAGGCGACCAGGAAGATCGCCCAATCCTCGTGCCGGCGCATCCAGGCGAACGGCACTGCGATCGCGGCGAGCAATGCCGCCGGCCAGAAGGTCGCGAAATACGCGACGAGATAGAAGCCG
>CAXUKK010000095.1:0-626 GCA_964251455.1 uncultured Enterovirga sp. | reverse complement strand
GTCGCCGACCGCAAGGCGATAGAACTCGCCGCCAGACTTCCAGGCGATTGCCACGAACCAGGGCAGCACCGCCACCACGATGATGGCGAACCCGAGCCACGGCCGCAGGCCCCGCAACCAGCCGGCCGAACGCTCCCGGACCGACAGCACGATCGCGGTCAGGCCGGTGAACATGAGGACCATGGGCCCCTTGATGAGAATGCCGAGCGCCACGGCGAGCCAGAAGACCAGCACCGTCGAGGTCGGTTGCCGCGGCAGACTCCTCGCCAGCCACACCCGGGCGAGCGCGCCCATGGCGGCGACGCAGCAGGCTAGCAGCATCGCGTCCGTCTTCGCGAGCCGCGCCTCGACCATGAGGATGATCGATCCGCCCATGAAGGCGGCAGCCAGAAAGGATTCCCGCCGCCCGGCAAAGGCGAGCGCTGCCCAATACGTGAGCAGCACGCCCGCGAGCGCGCCGAGGAGCGATGGCAGCCGGTAGAGCCAGATCGTGGTTCTGGCTCTCGGGACGCCCAAAACCTCGCCGATCGTGACGGCGGCGGCCTGCAACCAGTGGATGCCGATCGGCTTCTTGTAGCGAGCCTCGTCCTGGAAGCGGATATCGACGAAGTCGCCGGTTTCCAGCA
>CAXUKK010000094.1:0-9084 GCA_964251455.1 uncultured Enterovirga sp. | reverse complement strand
CGCCAAGACCGAGAGGCTGTCGGCCGACCTCGCCCGCCAGATCGAGGCAACTGGGTCGATCGCGGATCTCCAGGCCAAGGTGAGCGCTACGCGGGAGGAGCTCACGCGCGTTTCCCAGACCCGCAGCGATGTCCAGACCGAACTCACGAGCGCGCAACGTGCGCTCCTGGGCGTGAAGCGGGAACTCGGCGACGCGGATCGCAACCTGCAAACCCAGACGCAGAGGCTCAACGAAGTGCAATCCAATGCGGAGACCACTGCCGCGCAGGCAGCCGACCAGCAGGCGGCGCCGGCGTCTCGTCGTGGCAGGAGAGCGTCTCGGCGCGGCCGGCAATCGCGCGCATTCTCGATCAGCCGGTCCCGGTAGGCGGCGGCAGCAACCGCTACTCGACCCCGACAAGCGGCCGGCTGGTTGCGCCAATCTTGGAGGCCGCAATGACGGCCTGGGTCCGGCTGTCCACGCCAAGCTTCTGCAGGATCGCCGAGACATGGGCCTTCACGGTTGCCTCGGAAACGGTGAGCTCGTACGCGATCTGCTTGTTCAGCAGACCCTCCGACAGCATCATCAGCACCCGCATCTGCTGAGGCGTGAGCCTGCCGATCCGCCGGACCAGATCCACGAGCTCGCGGTCGTCGCCGGCCTCGAGATCGATGTCTGGCGGAGCCCAGATATCGCCGGAGAGAACCGTCCGGATCGCGTTCCCAATGCCGTCCGTGTCGAGCGATTTCGGGATAAAGCCGGATGCACCGAACTCGACGGCGCGCCGGATCACGACGGGCTCTTCGCTCGCCGATACGATGACGATCGGGACGTCCGGGAATTGCGCGCGGAGATAGATCAGCCCGGAGAAGCCCTGAGCCCCGGGCATAGCCAGGTCGAGAAGCAGGAGATCGACGTCTCGCTCCTCCGCGAGAAGCACGTTCAGCTCGTCCAGGCCGCTTGCCTCCCGGATGACGCAGCCGGGCATGAACGCCTCGACGGCACCACGTAGTGCACCCCGAAAGAGCGGATGATCGTCAGCGATAATCAGCTTCGTTGGGGACAGGTTGGTATCTCCAGGACGCCATCATGCGTCCGCAATCCGCCAAATTGGTTAATTGATCTTAGACTTTCGTTACACGGTCGACAACCGCTCCGTGCGATTAGCGGTGGGTCATCTCCCGGTAAGGTTGATGACGATCTCTCGGGTATGCGGATGATCCCGATGCTCCACGAGGTAGACCGCCTGCCAGGTGCCGAGCGCCAGCCGCCCTGACACGATCGGGATCGCCAGAGACACGCCGGTCAGCATGGTCCTGATATGGGCCGGCATATCGTCAGGCCCCTCCATCCGGTGCAGGTAAGAGAGTTTGCGGGGGGATAGCCGGTCGAGCGCCGACATCAGGTCGGCCCGCACGTCGGGATCGGCATTCTCCTGGATCGTGAGCGAGGCTGAGGTGTGTCGGCACAGCAGCGCTGCCAACCCGTGCGCCATCCCGCTTTCGGCGACGAAGCGGCTGAGCGGCTCGGTGATGTCGGTGAACCCCGGACCGCTCGTTTGGACGACGAGGCGACCCGTGTCCTGCCGCTGCACCGGCCCGGACGCGATCCTTTCGACCGGCATCAGCCGGCTTCCTTGACCGGGTGGAGCTCCGTTTCGCCCTTTTGCAGGATCCGCTCCAGGGACTCGATTCGGTCAGCGTCCCGGGCCGGCTTGTCCCAGCGGATACGATGGATGCGCGGGAAACGCATCGCCACTCCGGACTTGTGCCGCGTGGAGCGCTGCAGCCCTTCGAACGCGACTTCGAGCACGAGGCCCTTCTCTGGCCCGTACGTCACCTCCCGGACGGGGCCGAAGCGATTCACGGTGTTGTTGCGGACGAAGCGGTCGAGCTTGAGAAGCTCCTGGTCCGTGAAACCGGAATAGGCTTTGCCGACCGGAACCAGTTCCTGCCCCTCCGCCCCGTCGCGCCACACGCCGAAGGTGTAATCGGAGTAGAAGGACGAGCGCTTCCCGTGGCCGCGCTGGGCGTACATCATGACGGCATCGACCAGGAAGGGATCGCGCTTCCACTTCCACCACGGCCCTTTCGGCCGGCCGGGCAGGTAGGGTGAATCCGCCCGTTTCAGCATGCAGCCCTCGATCGCATCGGCGTCGAGCCCCGCCCCGGCGCTGGCCGGGTCCGCGCGGGTGGTGCCCAGCTCGTCCCAGGTCGAGAAGGGCACGAGCGGCGAGACGTCGATCCGCGGCTCGTTCAGCTTCCCGAGGAAGGCCTCGAGGCGCCGGCGCCGTTCCGCGAAGGGGAGGTGGCGAATGTCCTCGTCTCCCTCGACGAGCATGTCGTAGCACCTGAGATGCGCCGGATATTCGACGAGCATCTTGGGCGTGACCGCCTTCCGGTTGAGCCGCTGCTGCAGGACGTTGAAGCTCTGCACGCGCTCCTCGCGCAGGATCAGCAATTCACCGTCAAGCGCGGCCTCGAAATCGAGTGCCTCGACGAGGTCCGGGAACGCGCCTGACACGTCCTCGCCGGTTCGCGAGTAGATGCGACGGACAAGCTGGCCGTCGGCATCGCGCCCTGCGACCGCCTGCAGCCGGATCCCGTCCCACTTCCATTCCGCCATGAAGTCTGCAGCATCGAGCTTGGCGAAATCCTCGTCCTCGAGCGGATGGGCGAGCATCGGCGGCCGGAACGGCGCCGGGTTCACGCCCTCAGGGCGGGGACCCTTGCCTTCGACCCAGGCGAACAGCTCCGCATAGGGCGGCGAGAGCCCGTGCCAGACATGCTCGATTTCGTCCGTTTCGAACCCACCGAGGCTGGCGACGGCAGTCTTCGCAAGGCGTGCGGAGACGCCGATGCGCAACTCGCTGGTGATCAGCTTCAGCAGCGCCCAGCGACCGATCTCGTCCAGGGAATCGAGCCACGTCGCGATGAGGCGCGGCAGTTCGGATTTTCCGGCGGTCGCCAGCCCCTCGATGACCTCCGATAGCGGGGGTACGTGCGGAAACGGCCCCTCGGGCGCCACCGGCTCGCCGGATGCGTCGATCGGCTCGGGCGGGTGGTTGTGGCCGAGACCCGCCTGCTGCCACTCTCCTCCCCCGTCATGCTGAGGAACGTCGTGCAGCGGCGCGTCTCGAGGCACGCATGACGGTTCCGCGTGCTTCGAGACGGTGCTCCGCGCCTCCTCAGCGTGACGATCGTCGTGGGCTACAGGCGCGTCGGCCGGCGGTCGCCACATGAGCGCGACCGTCTCGGACAGGTCGCCGACATAATCCCAGGATAGCCCGAACAGGACGGGGTCCGACCTCTCCGCCATGAGGCCACGGATCAGGTTCGGCTTGGCATGCCGAAAGGACAGAGCACCGGTGAGTGCCGCGAGCGCGAACCCGCGCTCCGGGTCCGGCGTGTTGCGGAAGTAATCCGCCATGAGCCGGATCTTGGCGTTGCGGCGCGGCTCGTAGCCGATCCGGTCGATAAGCTGGGCAAAGCGGTTCACGCGGCGGCCTCCGCCGGAGCAGGTTCGGCCGCTTCGTCACTCTGCATGTCCCCTTCCTCGTCGCCGTAGCCGAGGAGATGGAGCGGCCTTGCCTTGATGCCGCGAGACAGGCACCAATGGACGAGCGCGTCCTCCTGGCCGTGCGTGACCCAGACCTCCTCTGCCTCCGTCTCGAGGATCGAGCGGCAGAGATCGTCCCAGTCGCAATGGTCGGAGATGACGAGCGGCAGCTCGACACCCTTCTGCTTCGCCCGGGCCCGGACCCGCATCCAGCCCGACGCAAAGGCCGTCACGGGATCGGGAAACTTGCGGGCCCAGATGTCCTGGATGGCCGAGGGCGGGCAGATGACGATCTCGCCGGCGAGCTTTGCCCGCTGCTCCGGCATCACCCGGGGCGTCTCGCCCAAGTCGACGCCGAGGTCCTTGTACAGGCCTGTCAGCCGCTCCATCGCGCCGTGCAGGTAGATGGGCCGGTCGTAGCCGGACTCGCGCAGCAGGGCCATGACGCGCTGCGCCTTGCCGAGCGCGTAGGCGCCGACGACGTGCGCCCTTTCTGGAAACAACCGGGCGGATTCGATCAGCTTGTCCGTCTCGGCCTTCGCATCGGGGTGGCGGAAGACCGGCAGGCCGAAGGTTGCCTCCGTGATGAACACGTCGCAGGGAACGGGCCTGTAGGGCAGGCAGGTCGGATCTCGCCCGCGCTTGTAGTCGCCGGATACGACAAGCCTGCACTTGCCGTGCTCGATCACGATCTGGGCCGAGCCGAGCACGTGCCCCGCCGGCACGAACGTGACCTGGACGCCGCCGATCCGCATCACCTCGCCGAGCACCGCCTCCTGTGTCGATCCCGCGAAATCCTCGCCGTAGCGGACGCCCATGATGGCGAGCGTCTCGGGGGTCGCCAGGACGTGGGCATGACCGGAACGCGCATGGTCCGAATGCCCATGCGTGACCAGTGCGCGATCGACCGGGCGCATCGGGTCGACGTGGAAATCGCCGATCGGGCAGTACAGCCCCTGAGGAGTGAGTGTCAGGAGGTCTGCCGCGCGTGTGGTCATGGATGGAATATGGTCATCGACGGTCGCGTCTGGAGGACCCGGACCGGAAACTTAGTCCGAAGGCGCACGTTTGTTCCGTCGGGGCGGCACACATGCGGAGGTGAGCCATGGTCCAGAACAGCTATGCAGGAACGAGCGTCCTGAGTGCAGGGGATGCGGGATCAGCCAACCCAAAAGCGCTGATCGAAAGCGACCGCGTCGAGGGAACGGCCGTGTTCGCGGTCGACAACAGCCATATCGGAACGATCAAGCGGCTAATGATCGACAAGACGTCCGGGCAGGTCGCCTATGCAGTGATGTCCTTCGGCGGCTTCCTGGGGCTTGGCGAAGACACCTACACGGTGCCGTGGAGCAAGCTCGACTACGATACGGATCTCGGCGGCTACAAGACCGACATCTCGCCGGAGGCCGTGAAGAGCGCGCCCGACTTCTACCGCGAGGGCGACTACCAGTGGAACGACCGCGAGCACGAGCGGCGGCTGCACGATTACTACGGCGTCTCTCCCTACTGGGGCATGTGACGCGACATCACGCGCCGCGACCGATCCACCAGGCCGCGGCAACGAAGAAGACCTCGCCCGTGAGGATGCCGAGCACGAGCGAGCGTCGCAGGACGAAAAAGCCCATGATGCCGACGGCGACCGCTCCGGCCCTTATGGCGAGCGGCACGTGCTCGAGAGCGGCGGCCGGCGAGTAGACGAGCCGGGCGACCACGGCTGCCAGCAGCGTCGTCGCCACGACCTTAATCCAGCGGAAAAACTCCGAATCCGGATCGACTCCGCGCGACAGGAACACGGCCGCGACCCGGAAGGCCTCGTTCGGAAGAAAACCTGCTAGCAAGACGACGAGATACGGCCAGAGTGCCTCGCTCATGCGGCCGGCCGCACGCGTCCACGCCCGAGCAGGAAGGCCGCCGTACCGCCGACAAGGCCAGTCGCCAGCAGATCGAAATCCTTGCCGATCATGTGCTGCGCGACAGGCACGAGGCCGACGCCAAGGGCGATCGCCAGCCAATCGGGCGCGCTTCGCGCACTGCCGACGAGCGAGATCATGAAGTACAGCGGCGTGAGGCACAGCAATCCTGCCGCAAGCGGCCCGGGCAGGGCGCTGACGAGCACGTAGCCGATCCCCGTCATGATGGTGCTGACGGTGACGCAGGCTGTGGCGAAGCCGAGATAATACGGGACGCGCCGGTCAGGCTCCATGTCGGGCAGGTGACGGGTCGCGTCGATCCAGCTCGTCGCGGCGACGAAATGGGCCATCAGGAGCTGCAGCCAGAGCGGCTGGCCCGGCCGGCGGAGATAGGGCCAGATCGACAGCACCATCGGCAGAAGCCGGATAGCCGAGAGGGCGACGGCCAGTGCCGCTGCGAGGACTAGGCCACCGCTTGCCAGCGTGCCGTAAAGGATCAGCTGCGCTGGCGCCGCCCAGATGACGACCGTCGACAGGATTGCGGCCCCGATCGGATGTCCGGCGTCGCGCGCGAGACTGCCTACGCCGAGAAGCGAGAAGCCGACGATCCAGGCCGGGAGAGCGAGCGCCCGCCCGGCCCCCCAGAGAAAATCCCGACGGAACGCCGGCTCCATCGCCAGGGTCAGGCGGTGCCTTCAGCCGCCTCGTGGATCGCTCGCCAAACCTTGTCCGGAGTCGCCGGCATGTCGATGTGGCTCACGCCGTATTCGTGCAAGGCATCGACGACCGCATTCATCACCGAGGGCAGGGCACCGGCGACGCCGGCCTCGCCGCAGCCCTTGGCGCCGATCGGGTTCGTGGTCGCCGGAACCGGGCGGCTTATGAACGGCGCGAAGTCCGGCGCGTGATGCGCACGGGGCATCGCGTAATCCATGAAGGACCCCGACACGAGCTGTCCCTCGGGATCGTAGGCAGTGCGTTCCAGCAACGCCTGGCCGATGCCCTGGAGCACGCCGCCATGCGCCTGGCCTTCCACCAGCATCGGGTTCACGATCGTCCCGAAATCGTTGACCATCGTGTAGCGCACGACCTCCGTCGTGCCCGTCTCCGGGTCGATTTCGACCTCGGCGATGTGGCAGCCGTTCGGGTAGGCCGAAGGCGAGCTCTGGTGCACGTGCTTCACGTCGAGAGAGCGCGGCGTCGCGTCGGGCAAGCTCACGCCGCTCCGCAACTGATGCGCCATCTCCATGATGCCGATGCCGCGGTCGGTACCCACGATCGAGAAGCGCCCGTCCCCGAACTCGATGTCGGCCTTGCCAGCCTCCAGCAGCTCCGCCGCAATCTCACGTCCGATCTCGATGACCTTGTCGGCCGCCTCCAGAATCGCGGCGCCGCTGGCCATCAGCGACTTCGAACCGCCGGTCCCGCCGCCGGCGACGAGCTGGTCCGAGTCGCCCTGGAGGAGCCGGATCCGCTCGAAGGGGACGCCCAGCCGGGACGACAGCACCTGCGCGAACGGCGTCCAGTGGCCCTGCCCGTAATCCAGCGTGCCCGTGACGATCGTGACATCGCCGTCCGGCTCGAACCGGATCCCGCCCATCTCGTTCGTCGGGGGCGCCGTTACCTCGAGATACTGCCCGATGCCGCGGCCGCGGAGCCTCCCCTGCGCGCGGCTCTCGGCCTTGCGGGCCTCGAACCCGCTCCAATCGGCGGCGTCCAGCGTCTTGTCGAGAAGGGCCGTGAACTCGCCGGAATCGTAATTGGTGTCGACCGAGGTCTGGTACGGGATTTCGTCCGGCCGGATGTGGTTCAGCCGGCGCAACTCGACCGCGTCGCGTCCGATCTCGTGCGCGGCCGTCTCGATCAGCCGCTCCATGATGTAGTTGCCCTCGGGACGCCCGGCGCCGCGATAGGCGCTCACCGGCACGGCGTTCGTGAAGGCGCAGCGGATATCCACCTGGATGAGCGGCGTGCGGTACACCGAGACCACGTTCTTCGCGATGTTGACCGACGAGAAGAGCGGCGCAACGGGCGTCAGATAAGCGCCGAGATCTGCCAGCCCTTCGATGCGAACCGCCAGGAACCGCCCTTCCGCATCGAGCGCGAGTTCGGCCTCGACCTCGAGCCCGCGGCCATGGTGGTCCGACATGAAGCTGTCGGAGCGCTGGTCGGTCCATTTCACGGGCCGCCCGAGCACCTTCGCGGCGTGGAGCAGGCAGACATATTCCGGGAACGGGCTCGACTTCATGCCGAACGACCCACCGACATTCGGCGTGAGGATCCGCATGGCCTCGACCGGCTGGTTCATGGCCGACGCCATGGCGGCCCGCATGCCGAACGCGCCCTGGCTGCCGAGGTGCAGCGTGAAGCGACCATTCTCGCCGTCGAACTCGCCGATCGCCGCGCGCGGCTCCATCGGGTTCACGACGAGCCGGTGGCTGGCAAGCTTCAGCGTCGTGACATGGGCCGCGCCCGAGAAGGCGGCGTCCACGGCAGCGGTATCGCCGTGATGGTAATCGAAGAAGACGTTCCCGGGGACGTCGTCGTAGAGATCCGGTGCGCCCGGCGCGACGGCATCATCCGCCGTGATGGCGGCGGGAAGCTGCTCGATGTCGAGCGCGACAGCCTCGGCGGCTTCGCGCGCTGCCGTCTGCGTCTCCGCCACGACGAAAGCAACCGGGTCTCCGACGAAGCGGACGCGGCCCTCTGCCAGCGCCTCGCGCGGCGGCTTCTTCATGGGAGAGCCGTCGCGGTTTTTGAAGGACAAGCCGTTCGGGAACGCCCCATACTCGACGAGATCGGCCGCCGTGTAGACGCCGAGCACGCCGGGCATCGCTGCCGCCGCCTCCGTGTCGATCGAGCGCAACTCGCCATGGGCGTAGGGGCTTCGCACGAAGGCGGCATAAACCTGCCCAGGAAGGGCGATGTCGTCGGTGTAGCGGCCATGGCCCTGGACCAGGACCGGATCCTCGCGCCGGTGAACCGGCTGGCCGATGCCGAACTTCATCTGGGCCGCGTCGGCCGATCCGGCGCCGCCCGGGCGGTCGGACACGTCAAGCAGAGATTGGCCCGAGAGAACGCTCACTCGCGTCATGCGCCATCGATCCTGGTGGGAGAGGCGCGCAACCAATCACGTCGACAGGCCGCCCGCAATGAGCGGTTGCGAATGGCAGCCCGGCGCTTTGTGCCAGCCGGGCCGCGGGATAGAAACTCAGTAAGGACGGACGAAGACCCGGCCGCGACGCGGCTCGCCGTAATCGTAGCCTTCATCGAAGCCGCGATTGCCGCGGGCTCGGGCCACGCGCTCGTCATACCCATCTCGCGGGTCGCCGACCGTATAGCGGAGGCGGTCGCTGCCGGGTTCGATCAGCCGGGGGTTCTTCTGCAGCTGATCGACATAGGATTCATGAAGATCGTTGGTCGCGAAGGCCGGCGATCCTGCCGAGACGGCAAGGGCGGCGATCCCAGTCGCGGCGAGCAGCGAAATCTTGGCGCGCATTGTCGGTTCCGATGGTGTGTCGGGCGTTCAACGCTCCGGAGGCCAGCGGGGTTCACCTCCGGTCATCGGCCCAACTGGACGCCGCCACATCGTCGGCCGCCTTGGCGTCGACCCACGGGCCCAACCCGCCCGTATGC
>CAXUKK010000093.1:5394-9116 GCA_964251455.1 uncultured Enterovirga sp. | reverse complement strand
TGTCCCAGCCGGGGCTGCTGCGTCCGCTGAAGGCAGCAGAGCTCTCCGACGGCACCTTGCGCTATTTGCTGCTTGTCGCGGCGCTTCTTACCCCGCGCCCGCCGGACCTGCTCGTCCTGAACGAACCCGAGACAAGCCTGCATCCCGACCTGCTACCGGCCCTCGCGCGCCTGATCGCGGCCGCTGCCGAACAGTCCCAGGTGATCGTCGTCACTCATGCCGAGGCGCTCGTTGCTGCCTTGAGGAGCGCCGCGGAGATTGCCGAGATCAGGCTGGAAAAAGCGGTCGGCGAGACGTTGATCGCCGGCCTGGACTCCCTTGATCGCCCGCCGTGGAACTGGCCCGAGCGCTAGCAGAGCGGACTACCCCACCGGCACGCGCCAGATCTCCTCGGCATATTCCCGGATAGTGCGGTCGGACGAGAACCAGCCGACCCTCGCCACGTTGAACAGGCTCTGGCGCCACCAGGCATCCGGCTGCCGCCAGAGGTCGTCGAGGCTGCGCTGCGCGTCCCAGTAGGCGTCGAAATCGTCCGTCACCAGGAAGGAATCATGGCCGCGCAGGCCGCCGATCAGGCCGCCGAAGCGGCCCGGATCGTCGGGCGAGTAGACGCCGGACGCGATGGCCTCCAGCGTCGCAGCGAGACGCGGCGAGGCGTCGATCGCCTTCCGGGCGTGGTCGGGATCTGCCTTCCGGTCCGCCGCCTCCGGGGCGGTGAGGCCGAAGATCGCGATGTTCTCCGGGCCGACCCGTTCGCGCAATTCGACATTGGCCCCGTCGAGCGTGCCGATCGTCAACGCACCGTTCAGGGCGAGCTTCATGTTGCCCGTGCCCGAAGCCTCGAGTCCGGCCGTCGAGATCTGCTCCGACAGGTCGGCGCCCGGGATGATGATCTCGGCCAGGCTGACATTGTAGTTCGGCAGGAAGGCGAGCGCGAGCCGGCCCTTCATGTCGGGATCGTTGTTGATCCGGTGCGCCAGATCATAGGCGAGCTTGATGATCAGCTTTGCCACCACGTAGCTCGACGCCGCCTTGCCGGCGAAGATCTTGACGCGCGGGGTCCAGTCCCGGTTGGGCTCGGCCTTCATGGCCGCATAGAGCGCCGCCGTCTCGATCAGGTTCAGGTGCTGGCGCTTGTACTCGTGGATGCGCTTGATCTGGACGTCGAACAGGGCCGTCGGGTCGACCGTGATCCCGAGCCGCTCCGTGATCTCGCGTGCGAGCCGCTCCTTGTTGCGGCGACGCACGGCGACGAAGCGGTCCCGGAAGGCCGGATCGCCGATCACGCGCTCGAGGCCGACGAGCGACTCCGCGTCGTCGAGCACCTGCGGGCCCACTGCCTCGACGAGGAGGCGCGTCAGGTCGGGATTGGCCTGGTGCAGCCAGCGCCGGAAGGTAACGCCGTTCGTCTTGTTGGTAATGCGGTCGGGGTAGAGCGCGTGAAGATCGCTGAAGACGGTCTTGCGCATCAGGTCGGTGTGCAGCGCCGAAACGCCGTTCACCCGGCGCGAGCCGATGAACGCGAGCGGCCCCATGCGCACGCGGCGCCCATGCGTCTCGTCGATCAGCGATACCCGTTTCACGCAGTCGGCCGAGATGGTGCCGTCCTTCGCCACGCTTTCCAGGTGGCGGGAATTGATGACGTAGATGATCTGGATGTGGCGCGGGAGGACACGCTCCAGGAGTTCGACCGGCCAGGTCTCGAGCGCCTCCGGCATGAGGGTATGGTTGGTGTAGTTCAGGGTCGACGTCGTGATGCGCCACGCCTCGTTCCACCCAACCCCGTGCTCGTCGACGAGAAGCCGCATCAGCTCGGCGACGGCGATCGCCGGATGCGTGTCGTTGAGCTGGATCGCGCCGTGATCCGGCAGGTTCGAGAAGTCCGGATGGCGCTCGCGATGCCGGCGCAGCAGGTCCTGCAGCGACGCCGACGTGAAGAAGAATTCCTGCCGCAGCCGCAATTCGTGGCCGGCCGGGGTCGCGTCGCTCGGATAGAGCACGCGCGAGATCGCCTCGATCCGCATGCGGTCCGCCACCGCCCCGACATGGTCGCCGCGGTTGAACGCCTCGAGCTCGAGCGGATCGGCGGCGCGCGCCGACCAGAGCCGGAGCGTGTTGATGCGCCGCCCGCGCCAGCCGACCATGGGCGTGTCGAACGCCATCGCGTCGACCGTCTCGGCCGCGTGCCAGACGTGCTGGCTGGTGCCGTCGGCCCGAGCCGTCGCCTCGACCCAGCCGCCGAACCGGACATGGTATTTGATGTCCGGACGCTCGAACTCCCACGGGTTGCCGAAGGACAGCCAATCCTCGGGGATCTCCCGCTGCCAGCCATCCGCGATCGCCTGGCGGAACAGGCCGTAATCGTACCTGATGCCGTAGCCGAAGGCCGGAACGTCGAGGCTCGCAAGCGATTCCATGAAGCAGGCGGCGAGGCGGCCGAGGCCGCCATTCCCGAGTGCTGCGTCCGGCTCGACCGTGCGGATGCGGTCGAACTCGATTCCGAGGCCGCCGAGTGCTTGGCGCACCTCGCCGACGAGGTTCAGGTTGGAGATGGTGTCGAAAAACAGTCGCCCGATCAGGAACTCGAGCGAGAAATAATAGACGTGCTTCTTCTCCGGGCCAGTCCGGGCGATGGAGTCGAGCCAGCGTTCGACCACGCGGTCGCGCACGGCGAGCGCCGTCGCCACGTACCAGTCGTGATCGCGCGCGGCCGAGACCTCGCGGCCGACCGCAAAGCGCAGCTTCTCGAGGATCGCCTCGCGCATGTCGGGGTTCGGGCGCGCATGGGACGCTACCGCAGGCTGTTCAGGCCCGGTCCGATCCAGGGAGGTGTCATCTTTCAGCATCGCAACCCGATCGCTCTCGGCATTCCGGTCCGGCGAGTCGCCCCCGCGCGGTTCGGCCGTCCATCCGGTGCATCCGTCCGTCTGCGGACGCAAGCAAGCCGGGCTTTCGGCCTCTCGGTCTTAACCGCGGCTGAACCCTCCCGAGGACGAGTCCCCGGGCGTGGAGCCGCCTCCCAGGGTTGAGCCCGGCTGCCCGGCAGGCTAGGCCTGGGTTCATATGTCCCAGCGCCCGCCCGATCTGGACCTCGACCACCCGTTTCAGACCGCACCCGGACCGGGCGAAGCCGTTGTGGTCGCGGCCGGGATCCGCTGGGCTCGCCTGCCGCTTCCGTTCCGGCTGGATCACGTCAACGTCTACCTGATCGACGACGACGACGGGGTGGCCATCCTCGACACCGGCATCGACGACCGCGCCTGTCGCGGTGCGTGGGCGAAGCTGTTCGCCGGCCCGCTCGCCGGGCAGCGCATCACGCGGCTGATCGTGACGCACTGCCACCCCGACCATGTCGGGCTGGCGGAATGGCTCGCCGAACGGACCGGGCTGACGCTCGAAATGAGCGAGACGGAATACCTGACCGCGCTCGTGCTCCATCTCGATCCCGACGCGCTCGAGGCGGAGCCTTATCGCGCCTTCTACGAATCGAACGGGCTCGACGAAGACACCACGCAGGCAGTCATGACGCGCGGCCACCGCTATCTGAAGATGGTGTCGGGCCTGCCCCCGACCTTCCGCCGGATCATCGCCGGCGAGCGGCTGCGCATCGGCGGGCGCGACTTCCACGTCCTGACCGGAGGCGGGCATGCGCCGGAGCAGATCATGCTGCACCTGCCGGAGGAGAACGTCTTCCTGTCGGCCGACCAGGTGCTGCCGCGGAT
>CAXUKK010000093.1:0-5294 GCA_964251455.1 uncultured Enterovirga sp. | reverse complement strand
CCGACGATCTTCCACCGGGCGCTCGACGCGCACCAGACCGGCTTTGCCTTCGGCGAGACCTTGGCCCATGTGAACTACCTCGTCCGGCGCGACCGGTTGCGCCTCGTCGCCGGCAAGGACGACATCCGGCGTTTTGCGGCGTGAGACGTCGGGTGGACTTGCCGCGCCGATAGGCGGTCCCGATTGTGCGGACTCGAACGAGGCTTGAGGCGATGACCTTTCACGACACCAAGCCGTTCTCCGAGATCGGCCACGACGTGCGGCTGGAGCGGCTGGCGGAGGTCGCCGTCCGGGTCGGGCTCGGCCTGCAGGAAGGCCAGGAACTCGTGATGACGGCACCGCTCGATGCCGTGCCGCTGGCGCGGGCGATCACCGAGCAGGCCTACCGGGCCGGCGCGTCGCTCGTCACGACCTTCTACACGGACGAACTGGCGTCGCTCCTGCGCTTCACGCACGCCTCGGATGGGGCCTTCGACCGCGCGCCGAGCTGGCTCTACGAGGGCATGGCGAATGCTTTCCGGTCGGGCGCCGCGCGGCTCGCGATTGCGGGCGACGACCCGTCGCTGCTGGCCGGCCAGGATTCGGACAGGGTGGCGCGCGCCAACCGGGCGCGCTCCAAGGCTTACATGCCGGCGCTGGAGCTCATCGCGGGCTTCGCGGTCAACTGGACGATCGTCTCGGCGGCCACGCCGGCCTGGGCGAGGGCTGTCTTCCCGGGCGAGCCCGACGAGGTCGCGGTCCCGAAACTCTGGGACGCGATCTTCGCCGCCTCGCGCATCGATCGCCCGGACCCCGTCGAGGCCTGGAATCAGCACAATGCCGGGCTTCGGGCGCGCACCGACTACCTGAACGCGAAGACCTATCGGGCGCTGCGCTTCCGCGGGCCGGGCACCGATCTCGAGGTCGGCCTCGCCGACGAGCACGAGTGGCATGGCGGCGCCACGACGGCCGGAAACGGCGTCGTCTGCAACGCCAACATCCCGACCGAGGAGGTGTTCACGACGCCGCACAAGCTCCGCGTCTCCGGCACGGTCACGTCCACGAAGCCGCTGTCGTACCAAGGCACCGTCATCGACGAGATCCGGGTCCGGTTCGAGGAGGGCCAGATCGTCGATGCCGCCTCGCGCACGGGGCAGGACGTCCTCGGCAAGGTCCTGGACACGGACGAGGGCGCGCGCCGCCTTGGCGAGGTGGCGCTCGTGCCGAATTCCTCCCCGATCTCGCAATCCGGGCTGCTCTTCTACAGCACGCTGTTCGACGAGAACGCGGCCAGCCACATCGCGCTAGGCCAGGCCTATTCGAAATGCATCCGAGGCGGTCTCTCGATGACCGAGGAGGCGCTGGCCGAGCACGGCTGCAACCGGTCGCTCATCCACATCGACTGGATGATCGGCTCGGCCGATATCGACGTCGACGGCGTCGCGGCCGACGGCACGACGGAGCCGGTGATGCGGCGGGGCGAATGGGCGAGCTGAGCCCAAGCGTCGGAAACCGCTTCGTCCCGCCGGGCTTGATGCACTAAGAGCAGGGCATCGGTCCGGGCGGGAGTTCATGCGACAGTGGAGCGACCCGTCCGACAGGCGGGGCTATCATCACGGCAATCTGAAAGAGGCGCTGGTCGACGCTGCGCGGCGTTACATCGCGGAGCGCGGGCTGTTCGGCTTCACGCTGGTCGATGCCGCGAAGCTGGTCGGCGTGACGCCGGCCGCGCTCTACCGCCATTTTCGTGGACGCGAGGACCTGGTCGCCGAGGTCGCGTTCCGGGGCTTCACGCAACTGGCGGAGCGGCTCGCCCGCGCGCTGGCGGGTGCCGGGACGCCGCTTGAGCGGTTCACCCGCATGGGCGAAGCCTATCTCGACTTCGCCGAGAAGGAGCCGGGCTATTACGCGGCCATGTTCGCGGCCCGCTCGCCGGACGAGCCGACGGTAGACGGGCAGGGCGCACCGGGCGGCGGGACTCCGCCGGACAGCCCGTTCGGCCTCCTTGTCGAGGCGCTGCGGAAGACCTTCCCCGACGGGTTCGGCACCGTGGACCCGCGCTTCGTCGCGCTCGAGGTCTGGGCGCTGTCGCACGGCATCGCCATGCTGGACGCCGCCGGCCAGATGCCGCGCGGCCCCGGACTGCCGACGAAGCACGACCTGCTTCGCGCCGGCGTGCTCGCCATTGTCCACGGCGTCATCTCCGCAAAGAAATAGCCGATCGCCGCTCTTGAAAGACCTTCGGCGCGGGGTCATGTGAATGTTGTTGACATTCACATCGGGAGTTTTCCATGTCGTGCGCCACGTCTTCCGGCTGGAATGCCGGTGCAACCGCGGCTCAGTCACCGACGCGATCCTCGCGCCGGCCGCTCGAGATCGTCGGCCTCGTGTTCATGTTCCTCTATTTCTGGCCGCTCGCGGTCTCGTATCTCGTGTGGAAGTTCATGGGCTACCCCGTGCCGCATGAGCTGCGCCGCGCGGTCGAGGATAACGTGCTCAACCCTCTGCGCAGCATGCGCTGGGGCGCCCCGTCCTCCTTTGCCGGGACCGGCAACCTCGCCTTCGACGAGTACCGCCGCTCCGAGATCGATCGGCTCGAGCGGGAGCGCCGCCGTCTCGACGACGAAGCCCGCGAGTTCCGCGACTTCGTCGAGGAACTGAAGCGCGCCAAGGATCGCGAGGAGTTCGACGCCTACATGACCCGTCGCCGCAACGCCGGCCCGACGGTCGCGTAACGGCCTGGTCTAGCCTTGAAGCCGGGCGGCATGCGTCGCCCGGCTTTTTTGTGCCTGGATAGCAAGCCTTGTGTCTCGCACCTGGGAGATGCGCCGGCTAAGGGAGCGCCCGGACAGCGGCGACCGGAAGGCTTCACGTGGCAGAGATCGCTGACGACCAGTTCCATGGTGGCGAGCGCGTGCGCGCGAGTTTCGACCGGCAGGGCCTGATGGCGACGCTCGGCGCCACGATCGAGCGGGTCGCGCCGGGCGCCGTCACGATCAGCCTGCGCCCCGGCCCGGCGGTCTCGCAACAGCACGGCTTCGTTCATGCCGGCGCCGTCAGCGCCATCGCGGACAGCGCGGCCGGCTACGCGGCGCTGAGCCTCATGCCGGAGGGCAGCGGCGTCCTGACTGCCGAGTTCAAGATTAACCTCCTTGCGGCAGCCTGCGGAGACCGCATCGTCGGCCGGGGCCGCGTCGGCAGATCCGGCCGCACTCTGACCCTGGCGCAGGCCGAGGTGTTCGCCGAGACGGGCGGCAAGGAGAAGCTCGTCGCGCTCCTCACCGCGACGCTGATGACGATCCAGGGTCGGGACGGGATCGCCGACTGAGCGGAACGTTCGTTACCTCACCGCGAAGGGTGCCGAGAACGGCCGGCCGAACGGCACGCCGCCCGTCACGGTCTGGACGGGCTTGAGGACCTGCGTTCCGCTCCGCCTGTTTCCGCGGGTGTCGACGAACTCGACCGGCCCCTCCGCCAGCTCCATGATCGACACGTCGGCCGGTGCGCCGACCTGCAGCGTGCCGAGCTTCGGGTCGCGCGCGATCACGTTGGCCGGCGCCTGGGTCGCCATCGCGACGACGCGCTCCAGCGGGACGCCCTTCGCCAGGAACTTGCTCATTACCCAGGGCAGGAACGGCAGGCCGGGCGTATTGCCCGAAACGACATGAAGGTCGGACGAGATCACGTCCGGCGGGCAGCCCTGCTCGATGGCTGCCTCGAGCACCGTGAAGTCGAAACTGCCGCCGCCATGCCCGACGTCGAAGACGACGCCGCGCTGCTTCGCGGCAAGCGCGGCCGGCAGCACCTTGCCGCCCTGGACGATGTTCGTGAAGGCGCCCGCGATGTTGGGTGCGCCCGAATAGGCGTGGGTCAGGATGTCGCCGGGACGAAGGATATCGAGGATCTCGCTCATCAGCGCGGGCGTTTCGACGCCACCGATATGCACCATCACCTTCGCGGGCCGGCCCGAGCGCTCGCAGGCCAGGATTGCCCGGCGCAGCGGCTCGAGCCCATGTTTCGCGATGACGTTCTCCGACATCCGCACCTTCGCGCCGAGCACGAAATCCGGGTTCTCGGCGATCGCCTTCGCGCAGGCATCCACCTGGGCGAAGTCGATGTTGTAGAGCTCGGCCACCGGAAAGGCCGCGAGGCCCATATTCGCGATGTGCACGAAGGCATACATCCGCGTCCGGGTCTGGGCCGCCACATGCCGGGCGAGCGCCGCGACATTGTTCGCACCCGCGTCCCCGGCCGAGACGACCGTCGTCACGCCCGTGAAGGCGACGGATTCGTCGGCCGGGATGCCGATCGCCGAGCCGTATGGGTAGACATGGGCGTGGAGGTCGATGAGGCCGGGCAGGACGAGGCGTCCCCCCGCATCGATGCTCTGGACGGCGCGGGCGGCCGGGATCTCCGCCTCCACGGCCTCGATCCGACCGAACCGGATGCCGATGTCGCGACGGCGCGCGGAGCGATTGGCTTGGATCCAGTACCTCGCCGCCCCGGACTAGGAGATCGAACTTGTCGTTCGGTCCCATGGCAGCCCGTGCGGCCGTGCCGAACCCGGCAGTCAGCGCGGCCGACCCGGCCGCGGACAGCCAGTCTCGCCTGGACATGCTCATCATCACGCGCTCTCCCGCCAGCCGCCGCTGCGCTCGTACGGCGCCTGTCACGACCGGTCGCGAGATGATGGCAGGACATGCCCACCCGGTCGAGAACTGTCCGCCGGAGCTCCCGATCCTCGGGAGCGCCCGGTCAAATTTGACGCCTCCCCGCCTCCGGCGGTAAACGCCATCTGTTTTCGCGGCCGTTCGCTGGGCCGCTGTAGGGCCGTCATGTCGGAAATCGCGGGTCCCGCGGCACGTCATTCCACCGTTGGTGTCCGGGTCGGCTCGGTCATGGTCGGCGGCGGTGCGCCGATCGTCGTTCAGTCGATGACGAACACCGACACCGCGGATGTCGACGGCACCGTCGCTCAGGTCTCGGCGCTTGCGCGTGCCGGGTCCGAGATCGTGCGCATTACGGTGGACCGGGACGAGGCTGCGGCCGGGGTGCCGAAGATCCGCGAGCGTCTCGACCGGCTCGGCATCAACGTCCCGCTCGTGGGCGACTTCCACTACATCGGCCACAAGCTCCTGGCCGACCATCCGGCCTGCGCCGAGGCGCTCGCCAAGTATCGGATCAATCCGGGCAATGTCGGCTTCAAGGAGAAGAAGGACCGTCAGTTCGGGGCGATCGTCGAGTTGGCGGCCAAGCACGACAAGGCGGTCCGCATCGGCGCGAATTGGGGCTCCCTCGACCAGGAGCTCCTGACG
>CAXUKK010000092.1:8488-9124 GCA_964251455.1 uncultured Enterovirga sp. | reverse complement strand
TTCAGCCACCCTGGGCACGACGACCTCATTCGTCGGCAACATCCTCGCCCTGACGCCGCCGTATGGGGCACTTCGCGACGTGTTCTCGCGGCCGCGCTCCTTCTCGCGGGATCGGGGCTGGCTGCGCGAGCCGAGGAGTTCTCGGCGACCTACCGTGTGACTCTGGCCGGCCTTCCGGTCGGAGAGGGCCGGGTGAGCGGCCGCGTCGACGAGGGTACGTACTCGGCACGGGTCAATGGCAATGTGGGCATCCTCGGCATCTCCAACGTCTTTGACGCCGAGACGCAAGGCCGGCTTCGCCAGGCGCGATTGCCGCCGACGAACTATCGGGTCTCGTCGAGCGGACGAGAGAGCCGCAACGTCTCCGTGGGAGCGCACACCTATGCTACCCGCTCACCAGGATGACGTGACCGACCCGTTAACTGCCGTGATGGCGCGCGCGCTCCAGGCAGGCAACGGCGAGGATCCATGCGGGGGTGTCACTCCGGTCTTCTCCGGCCCAACCCGCTTCGATGTGGCATTCGGGCCCGGCGAAGCTCGCGAGGGCGAGATCATCTGCCGAGCAACATCGCGGCCAATCGCCGGGCACAAGCGGGCCTTGGAAACTGCACCGCCACGGACTGTCCTGGTTGCCTT
>CAXUKK010000092.1:0-8478 GCA_964251455.1 uncultured Enterovirga sp. | reverse complement strand
AGGTAAGCCTCGATCACGCGCGGATCGCGGATCACGTCCTGCGGCCGGCCTTCCGCGATCTTCGTCCCTGCTTCCAAGACGTAAATCCAGTCGCAGACGCCGAGCACGGCGCGCATGTCGTGCTCGACGAGCCACACCACGATCCCACGCCGGCTGATGGCGCGCAGACATTCCATCATGTCCTCGGTCTCGCTCGGGTTGAGCCCGGCGCAGGGCTCGTCCGCCAGGAGGACCTTCGGGCGCGTCGCGAGTGCACGGGCGATCTCAAGCTTCGCTTTCCGGCGATCGTCCTCGCTCCGCGAGAACTGGCCGGTTATCTGCCTGGCGCTGAGCTGGTGATACGACGTGCGGCCCCGCTCAGGCTTCGCCAGTCCTGGCGTTGTGGCTTCGTTTCAGGTTCGACGTGTGCGTCGATTCCTTCCCCAGCATCGTGTCCGTGTAGCCGACCTGAGATCCCTGGACTCCGCCCTGGTGAGACGTTCGGTGCTCCGGGATCTGGGTCTGGGGCCCCGACTTCCGTTTCATTTCGAGAGCCTTTTCGGCGTTCCTCTGAAGCGAGCTCTTGCGGCCGCCGGAGCCGCGAGAGGGACTACGACGGGAGAGCAGGTTCGCCGCGAGCAGCCCAACCCCGATGACGGCTCCCGTTACCGCGACCTTCTTGATGAAGCCCGTGCGATTGTGCGCGAGTTCCGAGCGGATCCCCATCTCGACTGGGATGTTTGGGACACTCCCGTGGCCGAGGTCCTCAATGACCCCCTCCACGACGTTCACGCGATCCGCCGCCATGAGCAGGAGCCAATGGGCCCACTCGGATTCGCTATATTTGAAGGCGTGCCGCCGCATCATCCCGCTGATGCCGCTCGGAGGCGTTGCTGTACCAAACACGGCCGACAGGTTGTTACGCTCGATCGACTGAAGAACCTCGACCGTTTCCTTCTGCTGGGGCGGCCGCTGCCAGCTCATGCCAGCCTTGTCGTCGCCGGCGATGTCTCGCATCGGATAGGTCGGGTCGTTCTCCGGATCGGCATCGATCCCCCATCCGGGGATCTTCGACGGATCGATGGGCTGGTTCTGCATCTCGCTCTCTCTCATGTGCGTGCCGACGGGGGAACGAGAACCGGCTTGATGCAGCCGTCCAGCTTCGCAGAGAAGATGTGATACGCGTCCGAGATCTCCTCCAGCGGCACTCTGTGGGTGATCAACTCCTTCGGGTTGAGACGGCCGGCCTGAACGTGCTCGATCAGCTTCGGGAGCAAGCGCTTCACCGAGGCCTGGTTGGCCCGCACCGTGATGCCCTTGTTCACCACGTTGCCGATCGGGATGAGGTTGCCAGTCGGCCCATACACACCCACGATCGACACCACGCCGCCCTTCTTCACCGAGTTGATCGCCCAGTGGAGCGCGACAGCCGAGCCGCCTTCCAGCTTTAGCTTGGTGCCCAGCAGCGTGTGCAGCGCGCTCCCGGCTGCGTCCCCCCCGACCGCGTCGATGCAGACATCCGCGCCAAGCGAGTCGGTCGTCTTCTTCAGGAACACCACAGGGTCTTCCAAGGACCGGAAATTATAGACCTCGGCAGGACAATACCTACGCGCGAAGTCGAGACGGTATTCAATGTGGTCGATGACGATCACGCGGCCTGCGCCAAACAGCCACGCACATCGCGCGGCCATGATGCCGACAGGTCCCGCCCCGAACACGACGACGGTGTCGCCGGGCTTGATGCCACCCATCTCGGCGGCCTGATAGCCCGTGGGCACGACGTCCGTCAGGAGCACGGCGTCATCGACATCCATGTCCTCGGGGATCTTGCACGGGCCGACATCGGCGTAGGGCACGCGGACATACTCGGCCTGCCCACCATCGTATCCGCCTGCCGTATGGGAGTAGCCGTAGATGCCGCCGACCGCGCTCGCCTGCGAGTTCGACTCGTGGCAGTTTCCGAACAGGCCCTGCTTGCAGAAGTGACACTTGCCGCAGGCAATGTTGAACGGCACGAGGACATGATCCCCGACCTTCAGGTTGCGAACCTCCGGTCCGACCTCCTCGACGACGCCGGTAAACTCATGCCCGAAGGTCATGCCCACGCGGGTATCCGGCACCAGCCCATGGTACAGGTGTAGGTCGGAGCCGCAGATGCAGGATCTGGTGACCCGCACGATGGCGTCTTCAACGTGCTCGCAGACCGGAACGGGCTTTTCGTCGAGGCGTACGCGGTACGGCCCCCTGTAATTCATTGCGAGCATAACGTCGGCAGCTCCCTTCCTTCGGCAGTCCGGGGAACGGCACGGGAGCAGCCAAGTTCCGGTCCGCCCGCAACGCTTCTCATCGGCGGCTTTGTTGCCCGAGTGTGACGCGCTGGTCTACGACAACGCCCTTCGCGGCACGACCTTTCTCATCGCGGCCTTCCTTCGGATACTGCTCGGGTAGCCCTGGTCAGATCAGCCTGTCCAGGGTGATCGGGAATTCCCGTATCCGCACTCCCGTCGCATGCCAGACGGCGTTGGCGATGGCGCCCGCAGAACCCGTGATCCCGATCTCGCCCACGCCCTTGATCCCGAGGGCATTCACGTGCGGATCGTTCTCCTCCACGAGGATGGCCTCCATCGGGGGCACGTCCGCGTTCACGGGCACATGGTACTCGCCGAGATTGGCATTCAGGATCCGGCCCGAGCGGCGATCGGTGACTGCGTGCTCGTGCAGCGCGAAGGAGACGCCCCAGATCATCCCGCCATAGAGCTGGCTCTGCACCATACGGGGATTGATGATGCGCCCGGCCGCGAAGGCGCCGACCATGCGTGTCGTCCGTATCTGGCCAAGCTCCGGATCCACCTTCACCTCGGCGAACACGGCGCCATGCGCGTGCTTGGCGTATTCCTCGCTCGAAGCCGGATCCGGCGCGCCGGTTCCGTGGCCCTCGATTTCACCCAGGCCTGCACGGGCGAGGATCGTCGAGTAGCTCTCGCTCCGGTTCTCGTCGTCCCGGCGGTGGAGCCTGCCGTCGCGCGCGATCACGCCGGCATTGCCGGCGCCAAAAAGGGGTGAGCGCTCGTCGCCGGTGGCAAGGCCGGCCAGCCTTTCGATCACATCAGCCCCCGCGGCATGGATCGCGGCGCCGGCCGTTGCGGTGTGCCCGGAGCCGCCCGCGATGCCGGCATCCGGCAGGTCGGACGAGCCGCCTCGGAACTCCAGTTCGTCGATGCCGAGGCCCAGGCTGTCGGCCGCGATCTGTGCGAAGGCCGTCCAGGCACCCTGTCCCATGTCATGCGTGCCGGATTCCATGACACCTCGTCCGTCGACTTTGATGACGGCGCGGGCCTGTGCCTGGAACATGAGGGCCGGGAATGTCGCGGTACCCATGCCCCAGCCGACGAGCAGTCCCGCCTCGTCCCGCATCTGCCGCGGCGCGAGCGGGCGGCTCGACCAGCCGAAGCGCTCGGCGCCCTGCTTGTAGCAATCGCGCAGCGCCTTCGACGAAAACGGCTTTCCGGAGAACGGCTCGACCTCGGCGTAGTTCGCCAGCCGAAACGCGAGCGGATCCATGCCGCAGGCATCGGCCATCTCGTCGATCGCGCCTTCCAGGGCGATCGAGCCGGTAGCCTCACCCGGCGCCCGCATGAACAAGGGCGTGCCGGCATCAAGCCGAACGACCTCGTGCGAGGTCGCGATGGCCGGGCTGGCATAGAGCGTGTGCGAGATGTCCGATGCTGGCTCGAAGAAGTCGTCGAAGCTGCTCGACGTCGTGCGCGTGTGATGCTGCAGGCCCGTGAGCCTGCCGCTCTCGTCGGTGCCGAGCCGGAGCGTCTGCCGCGTCGGGGCTCGATGCCCGACAGGGCCGAACATCTGGTCGCGGGGCAGGACGAGCTTCACCGGCCGGCCGAGAAGCCGGGCCGCCATGATGCCGAGCATCTGGGGTCCCGAGACGCCTGCCTTCGAGCCGAATCCCCCGCCGAGGAACGGGCTGCGGATATGGATGTTCTCCGCCGGGATCCCGAGGAGCTGGGCAAGGCGGCCCTGGGTCATCGCGAGCGCCTGGCTCGGCAGGTCGAGCGAGAGCTTTTCGCCATCCCACGTCGCGACGACGGCATGCGTCTCCATCGCGTTGTGGTACTGCGCCGGCGTCTCGTAGGTCGCGTCGATGCGATGCGATGCGGATGCGAGTCCCGCCTCGATGTCGCCGTGGCTCGCCACGGCGGGCTTCCCGACGCCGACGGTGGCCGGCGTGAAAGCCTCGTTCCCGTCGAGTCCGACGCGCGGGGCCTCCGACTCGTAGCGCGGCGCGAGGAGCTCGGCGCCGCCGATTGCGGCCTCGAGCGTCTCGGCGAGCACGACGGCGATCGGCTGGTTCGGATAGCGGACGGTGTCCGTCTGAAGCACGTCGAGCTTGAACGAGAAGGGCATGTCCTTCCCGTCCGGATCGGACGCAAGCCGCGGCGCGTTCCAGGGCGTCATGACCTCGATGACCCCCGGATGAGCCTTCGCGGCGTCGACATCGAGGGAGACGAGGCGGCCGCGCGCGATGCTGCTCGCCGCCGTGACGGCATAGACCATGCCCGCCGGATGGTTGTCGGCCGCATAGGTCGCGGCGCCCGTGACCTTGAGGATGCCATCGCGCCGCGTGAGCGGCTGGCCGATGCTGGAGCCGTGCCGGAGGTGGGCAGGCGCCTGGTTGAGAGCGAGTTCAGCCATCGACACGAACTCCGGATGCGAAGGGGGAAGCGGGGAGCGCAGGCATCCGCGCGGGCGTGCCGGCGGCGGCGAGCGTGAGCGCGCGGATAACGATACGCCGGGCGAGCTCGATCTTGAACGCGTTGTCGCCGGAAGGCCGAGCCTCGGCGAGCGCGAGGTCGGCCGCCTTGCGGAAGCTTTCGGGACCGGGGGCCGCGCCCGCAAGCGCTGCCTCGGCCTCGACGGCGCGCCAGGGCTTCAGGGAAACGCTGCCAAGCGCGATCCGGGCCGCCTTGATCGTACCGCCCTCGATGCGTAGCGCGGCTGCGGCCGAGACCACCGCGAAGGCGTACGAGGTGCGCTCCCGGACCTTCAAGTAGCGCGCATGGCCGGCGAAGGAGGCGGCCTCCGCGGGGAGGCGAACCGCGACGATGAGCTCGCCGGGATGCAGCACGGTTTCGATGTGCGGCGTGTCGCCCGGTAGGCGGTGAAACTCCGTCAGGGGGACGTCGCGGCGGCCGTTCCGACCCTCGATTTCGACGATGGCGTCGAGGGCGGCGAGCGGAACGCAGAGGTCGGACGGGTTGGTCGCGATGCAGCTTTCGCTCCAGCCGAGCACGGCGTGAAGCCGGTTCTCGCCGCCGAGCGCGTCGCAGCCGGAGCCGGGCTCGCGCTTGTTGCAGGCGCTCGCGACGTCGTAGAAATACGGGCAGCGCGTGCGCTGAAGCAGGTTGCCGCCGACCGTCGCGGCATTGCGCAACTGCGCCGAAGCTCCCGAGAGGAGCGCTTCGGCAACCGCCGGAAACCGCCGGGCGAAGTCGCCGTCATGCGCGAGGTCCGCATTGCTGACGAGCGCGCCGATCCGGACGCTGCCGTCCGGCAGCGTCTCGATGCCGTCGAGGCCCGGCAGACGCGTCACGTCGACGAGCCGGCTCGGGCGCGTGATGCCGCCCTTCATCAGGTCGAGGAGGTTGGTCCCCGCCGCTAGGTAGGCCGCGCCAGGCTCGGCACCTGCCGCGACCGCTTCGGCGACGCTGGCAGGGCGTAGATAATCGAACCGGTTCATGCCGCCTGCCTTTCCGCGCCAGCCGAGAGGGTCTTCTGTGCGTCGAGCACCGCGTCCGTGATCCCCTGGTAGGCGCCGCAGCGGCAGATGTTGCCGCTCATGCCCTCCCGGACGCGCTCCGGATCGTCCCCTGCCTGGCCCTCTCGGATGAGGCCGACCGCGCTCATGATCTGGCCCGGCGTGCAGAAGCCGCATTGCAACCCGTCATGCGCGATGAAGGCGGCCTGAACGGGGTGGAGTTCCTCGCCTCGAGCCAGCCCTTCGATCGTCAGGATGTCGGCGCCGTCATGGCTGACGGCCAGCGCGAGGCAGGAATTGATTCGCCGCCCGTCGACCAGGATCGTGCAGGCGCCGCATTGGCCGCGGTCGCAGCCCTTCTTCGTGCCCGTGAGGTCGAGCCGCTCGCGCAGCAGGTCGAGCAGCGTAACGCGCGGGTCGTCCAGCTCCACGGTCCGCTTCGCACCGTTGACGGTGAGCGTGATGGAAAACGTCATGCTTGCTCCGATCAGAGCTGTTGCAGGGAAAATCTTGGCTCGATCGCGCGGCTCGATCGCGAGCTGCGCGCTTGCAGGGAAAGCTTTCGCCTGTTCCGGGTTGACTGAAGCGTCAGCCCTGCTTTGTTGACCTGCACAGCCTTATACGGAGGGATCCTCCGTTTTACAAGCGGTCTAAGGTAGAAATGGCAGGCGAGGATCTCAGCAGCGCCACCCGGCGACCTCGTGCCGACGCGGTCCGGAACCGCGAGCGCGTGCTCGAGGCCGCCAAGGCCGTGTTCAGCGCCGGTGGCCCGGACGCCAGCCTGGAGGCGGTCGCTCGCACGGCCGAAGTAGGTATCGGAACACTGTACCGCCACTTCCCGACCCGGGAAGCCCTGTTCGAAGCCGTGTATCGGCGCGAGGTGCAGCACTTGGCCGACCTCGCGCAGGCCCTGAAGGACAATCCTTCCCCATGCGACGCACTCCGCCAGTGGCTGCGCGCGAATGTCGAGTTCGTCGCGACGAAGAAGGGCATGGTGACCACGCTTGCGCTCGCCGTGAACAATACCTCCGACTTGGCCGCCTGCTCCTTCGAGCAGCTGACGCGCGCCGTCGGATCCCTGCTGGCACGGGCCGCGGAAGCGGGCGAGATCCGCGCCGACATCAGCCCGGAGGATGTCCTGCGGGCGCTCGTCGGCATGTGCTACATGTACGACCAGCCCGGCTGGCAGCAGAGCGTGTTGCGGCTGCTCGATGTCTTCGTCGACGGCCTCTGCAGACAACCGGACGCCCGCCGCCCCTGACGAGGCGGAAGAGGTAAGCGTCCTTCGACGACGCTCATGTCGCAAGGCCCGGGCCGGATTGCGAAGGAGCTCTACGGCATCGGTGAGCGGTGGCAAAATGCGATTGCTGGTGCTGGGCGGGACGCAGTTTCTCGGGCGCGCGATCGCCGGGCATGCGTCCGCACTGGGCCATGATGTGACCTGCGCAGCCCGCGGTGTAGCCGGGCCGGTACCGCGGGATTCCCGCTTCATATCAATTGACCGCGATCGGCCGGGCGGGCTCGCACCACTTGCTGGCGAACGGTTCGATTCGGCGGTCGATGTCTCACGCCATCCCGGCCAGGTTCGCCGTGCGCTGGCGTCGCTGGACGGAGCTGTCGGCCACTGGACCTTCATTTCGACGACAAGCGTCTACGCCGACATGGTGACGGCAGGGCAGGGCGCCGACACGGCTCCGCTTCTGGCCCCGACAGGGCCCGACGTCGACCTTGGCGGGCGAGACGACTACGGTGCCGCCAAGGTCGCGTGCGAGCAGGCGTTTGGTGGCGACGCCTTCATCTGTCGCCCGGGACTGATCGTCGGTCCGGGAGACCCGACCGGCCGCTTCAGCTATTGGGCCGCGCGGCTGAACAGGGGCGGCGACGTCCTTGTGCCCGAGAAGCCCGACGATCCGGTCCAGTACATCGACGTTCGGGACCTCGCGCGATGGATCGTCCAGGCTGCGCATGCGCGCCTGGTCGGGCGGTTCGACGCTGTCGGGCCATCCTGGACCCGTCGAGACTTTCTCGACGAGTGTACGACGGCACTCGGATCCTCATGCACATTCGCCTGGGTCGACCAAGCCTTCATGGATCGGCATGACGTCCGAAGCGGGTCCGGCCCACGCTCGCTGCCTTATCCAATGCCCGATACTGTCGCCGACAATACGCGCGACATCTCGGCCTCCCTCCGTGCGGGCCTGGTGTTGCGCCCGCTTCGGGAAACCGTTCGCGACACCGTGCTGTGGCTCGACGCAGGTGGCGGCCCGATAACAGGGCTCACGGCAGAGGAGGAGGCGAGCTTGTTGGCGATCCGGCGGGCCGAGGCCCGCTAATTGGTGCTTCGGCCGTCCGGTTTGCCGACGAGCGGGTTCTCGGGATCGGGCAGGTCGTTCAGGTGGCAGGCGGCCGATTGCTCTGCATGGACGGGCCTCAAGGCGGGCTGCTCCGTCTTGCAGCGATCGAACGCGAACGGGCAGCGCGTGTGGAAGCGGCAGCCCGAGGGCGGGTTGATCGGGCTCGGCACGTCGCCCTGCAGCACGACGCGGGTGCGCGACTTGCCCGGTTCGGGCACCGGCACGGCCGAGAGAAGCGCCCACGTATAGGGATGCCGGGGCGCGCCGAAGATGCGCTCGCGCGACGCGATCTCGACGATCTGGCCGAGATACATGACGGCGACGCGGTGCGTCATGTGCTCGACGATCGCGAGGTCGTGGCTGATGAACAGGAGC
>CAXUKK010000091.1:0-9133 GCA_964251455.1 uncultured Enterovirga sp. | reverse complement strand
GCGCAGAAGCTCGTCGCGGTCCGCCAACATGGAGACCGGGCTATCCGGGACGTCCAGCCGCAGCTCGACGCCACGTTCGCGCGCCAGCGGCACCATGATCTCCACCATGTGGGCGACGGTCTGTCCGAGGTCGACGCGGTTCGAGGGCGGAACGTGCTCCTTCAGTTCCACGCGCGAGAGCTTGAGCAGGTCGTCGATGAGCCGTGTCATGCGCTGCGCCTGCGCCTGCATGATGTCGAGGAAGCGCTCGCGCGCCTTCCCGTCCTCCTTGGCGGGGCCTTTCAGCGTGTCGATGAAGCCGGACAGCGATGCGAGCGGCGTCCTCAGCTCGTGGCTGACATTGGCGATGAAATCGACCCGCATGGTCTCGAGGCGTCGCTCGTCGGACAGGTCTCGAAAGAACAGCGCGACCGCCGGCTCGCCGAGCGTCGCGCGGTCACCGGCGACGAGCCGGCGCATCCGCACCTCCCAGGTGGATTCTGCGCCCGTGCGACCGGGCACCACGACGCGCGCGGGCTCGCCAGTCGAGGCAACGCCCGGAATCGCCTCGAGGACCTCGGGTGAGCGCAGCGCGAAGGCGAGCGGCTGCCGCTCCTTGAGGGCCGGGAGTACAAGGCGGGCGGCGTCGTTCGCCTCCGCGACGACGATGCGGCGATCCACGAGGATCACGGGATCCGGGAACACGGAGGCCGACGGCAGGAGCGAGGCGGGCACCTGACTGGAGCGCTCTGTCGGGCCGCTGCGCGCGGCGGCCTTCGGCCAGAGCCAGGTGAACGCGACAGCCAGAAGGCCGGCGAGCGCAACTGGCCAGCTCAGCTCGCCGCGCACCAGAAGCACCGCGAGCATGGCCGCCGTGGCTGCCACCGCCCCGAGGACCTGCAGCCCGCGCGCTCTCTCGCCTCCGCCCGTCCAGCGCATCCGTCTACCTGCCCGCATGAAGGGGTCGTCGGCCCGTATGGCCCGGGCCCGGACGGATCGGCAAGCGGGCTTTCGCGTTGATCACGGGGGACGGGCGTCCGCCTGTCGTCACGGTCCGCCTCTTGCAGACGGGCCCGCTGGCGTGGCCTCTGCGCCGGTGCAACACTAGACCTCACCCGGACCTTTCCCAACCGCCCCGAACCCCGGACGCCCGTGTCGATCCTCGCCGCCCTTCACCACGTCACGACCTACACGTATGACCGGCCGATCACGCTGGGTCCGCAGACGATCCGCCTTCGCCCGGCGCCGTATAGCCAGACGCTGATCCCGAGCTATTCGCTCAAGGTGACGCCGGCGCATCACTTCCTGAACTGGCAGCTCGATCCGAACGGCAACTGGGTCGCCCGGCTCGTCTTCCCGGACAAGGTCAAGGAACTGCGGATCGAGGTGGACCTCACGGCCGAGCTCGCGGCCCGCAATCCCTTCGATTTCTTCGTCGACGATTTCGCCCAGACCTGGCCGTTCACCTATCCGGAGGAGCTGCGGGCCGAGCTCTCGCCCTACCTGATCCAGGACGAGGGCGGCGAGCACATGGACTCTTTCATCGCGCGGGCGCCGAAGGAGACGAACACCGTCCAGCTCCTCATGTCGCTCGCCGGGATGCTGCCCGGAGAGGTGGCCTACGGCACGCGCCTGGAGGCGGGTGTGCAGCCGCCCGAGGAGACGCTGCGGCTGAAGACGGGATCGTGCCGCGATTCCGCGTGGCTGCTCGTACAGGTGCTGCGGCGCCTCGGCTTCGCGGCCCGCTTCGTGTCGGGCTACCTCATCCAGCTCCTGCCGGATGGCGGCGCCGTCGAGGGACCTCCCGGCCCCGAGCGCGACTTCACGGACCTCCATGCCTGGGCCGAGGTGTACGTGCCGGGCGCCGGCTGGCTCGGGCTCGACGCGACCTCGGGCATGATGTGCGGCGAGGGCCACATCCCGCTCGCGGCGGCGCCGCATTACCATTCGGCGGCGCCGCTCTCCGGCTCCAACGAGCCGGCGGAGGTCGCCTTCCATTTCGACATGGACGTGACCCGCATCGCCGAGGCGCCGCGGATCACGAAGCCGTTCTCGGATGAGGCGTGGCACGCCCTCGACCGCCTCGGCGAGGCCGTCGATGCCGACCTCGAGGCTCAGGATGTCCGGCTGACCATTGGGGGCGAGCCGACCTTCGTGAACCTGGCCGACCTCGGTGCGCCGGAATGGAATGCGGCCGCGGTCGGGCCGACCAAGCGGGTCCTCGCCGACAAGCTGTTCCGCCGGCTGCGCGACCGGTTCGCGCCGGGCGGCCTTCTCCACCATGGCGAGGGCAAGTGGTATCCGGGCGAAAGCCTGCCGCGCTGGGCTTTCGGGCTCTACTGGCGCCGCGACGGCAAGCTTGTGTGGCGTAACCCGGACCTGATCGCCCACGAGGATTCTCCTTCGGGCGCAGAGCGGGCGGATGCCGAACGCTTGGCCGATAGCCTTGCGGAGCGGCTCGGTCTGACCGGCTACGTGCTGCCGGGCTACGAGGACCCGGTGCACTGGATGGGCGAGGAAGGGAAGCTCCCCGACAACGTGTCTCCGCACGACCCGAAGATCATGGACCCCGAGGCCCGGGCCCGCATGATCAGGGTCTTCGGGTCCGGCCTGTCGGAACCGGCCGGCTACGCGCTGCCGATGATGAGCCTGGAGACCGAGTCGGGCCGGCAATGGGTGTCCGAGCACTGGACGTTCCGGCGCGGCGAGATGTTCGTGCTGGCTGGCGATTCGCCGCTAGGCTCGCGCCTGCCGCTCCGATCGCTCCCGCATGTGCCGCCGGAGCACTACCCCTACTACGCGCCGCAGGACCCGCTCGAGGATCGGGACGCCCTGCCCGATGCCCCGGTCGGGGCGAAGCCCGGCGGTAGCGGTTCCCCGCGCGCCGTCGCGGTGCGGACCGCCATGACGATCCAGGCGCGCGGCGGCCTCCTGTGCGTGTTCATGCCGCCGGTGGAGCGGGTCGAGGAATACCTCGCGCTCCTCGCGATGGTCGAGGACGCGGCGGCCGCCATCGGCCACCCGGTCCATATCGAGGGCTATGCCCCGCCCTACGATCCGCGGATCGACAACATCAAGGTGACGCCCGATCCCGGCGTCATCGAGGTAAACGTCCAGCCTGCCAAGAGCTGGCGCGACACGGTCGCGGTGACGACCGGCGTCTACGGCGACGCGCGCGACCTGAACCTCGCGGCCGAGAAATTCATGCTCGACGGCCGCCACACGGGCACGGGCGGCGGCAACCATGTCGTGCTCGGCGGCACGACGCCGGCCGATTCACCCTTCCTGCGCCGGCCGGACCTCCTGAAGAGCCTCGTGCTCTACTGGCAGCGCCACCCGGCACTCTCCTACCTGTTCGCCGGCCTGTATATCGGCCCAACCAGCCAGGCGCCGCGCTCGGACGAGGCGCGCCACGAGGGCCTCTACGAGCTCGAGATCGCGCTCGCCCAGATCCCGGGTCCGGAGGCCGAGAAGCCGCCTCTGTGGCTCGTCGACCGCGTCTTCCGCAACGTCCTCGTCGACGTGACCGGGAACACGCATCGGGCCGAGATTTGCATCGACAAGCTGTACTCGCCGGACAGCCCGACGGGCCGGCTCGGCCTCCTCGAGTTCCGCTCCTTCGAGATGCCGCCGGACGCCCGGATGAGCCTGGCGCAGCAGCTTTTGCTGCGGGCGATCATCGCCTGGCTCTGGCGCGAGCCGCAGCATGGCGGGTTCGTGCGCTGGGGGACTGCCCTGCATGACCGTTTCATGCTGCCGCATTTCCTCTGGGCCGATTTCCTCGACGTCCTCGCCGACCTGAGGAGCGCCGGCTACGCGTTCGATCCGGCCTGGTACGACGCCCAGCGGGAATTCCGCTTTCCAGCGTATGGCAGCGTCGAGCATGCCGGCGTCCGGCTGGAGCTGCGCCAGGCGCTCGAGCCCTGGCACGTGCTCGGCGAGGAAAGCGCGGGTGGCGGCACCGTCCGCTTCGTCGACAGCTCCGTCGAGCGGCTGCAGATCAAGGCGAGCGGCTTCGTACCCGGCCGACACGTGATCGCCTGCAACGGGCGCCGCCTGCCGATGACCTCGACCGGCCTCTCCGGCGAAGCGGTTGCCGGGCTGCGCTTCAAGGCGTGGCAGCCGACATCCGGCCTGCACCCGACCATCCCGGTCCACGCGCCGCTGACGCTCGACATCCTGGACAGCTGGAGCGACCGCTCGCTCGGCGGCTGCATGTACCATGTCAAACATCCGGGCGGCCGCGTCTACGACACGTATCCGGTCAACAGCCTGGAGGCGGAGGGGCGGCGCCTCGCCCGCTTCCAGGCCCACGGCCATACGCCGGGACGGATCGACATGCCGCCGGACGAGGCGAGCCTCGAATACCCGCTCACCCTCGACCTCCGTCGCGCTCCGCCGCGCTGATGGACGGTGCACAAGCGGCGGGCCGGATTGTGAAGCACCGGCCGAGCCGCTACGAGCGCTTCATCGACCCTGGGCCGGAGCGCCCTCGACCTGGACGGATGCGATGCTGAAGCCCTTGGGGGCGGCGCTCCTCGGCGTGACCCTTCTCTCCGGATGCGGCTACTTCCCGACCCCGCCCGATCCGATCCGGCTGGTTGATTCTCCCGTCGACGTTTCGGCCTGCCGCTCGCTCGGTTCGGTCGGCGCGCCGATCCGGACCGATGGCCGCGGATCTTATCTCTACGGCGCGCTGACAACCCCCGTGCCCGCCTCGAGCCCGGCCGCGATTGCGCCTTATGGCGGCTTCGGCGTGCAGCCCGAAGCCGATAACTTCGCCGTGCGCATTCAGCCGCTCCGCGACGAGGCGCTCCGTCGCGGAGCGACCGACCTCCTGCTCGTGCGCCGCACCAAGCGCGACTGGTCCTACGTCGAAGGCGTGGCGTATCGCTGCTCCCAGCGCGGACCTCGCTAGCGCCTCGGGCTGAGGCGGAACCGAGCCGCGGAGCCGGGGTCCGTCAACGGGCTGGGAACACTTTCCGGTTAACGTGGCCGTGACGAAGCGGGCGCGGCGCCCGCTGTCGGTGCTGGCGATGCGGCTGGATCTCTGGACCCTGGTCTTCGTCACCGTTTTCGTGACGGCGCTGCTCGGCGGCTTGCTCCTTTTCGCCTGGAGTCAGAATCGCCGCATCGAGGCCCTGTTCTGGTGGGGCACCGGTTTCCTGCTTGCCTCCGCCGGCTCCTGCCTGCTGGTCGGGCGAAACATCGTCCCGGACATCCTGTCCATCGTTACGGCGAACGCGCTTCTTTTCACGTCGTACGGGTTGATGTGGCGCGGGTGCCGCTCCTTTGCCGGGCGGGTCCCGAACTGGCCGGCTACGCTCGCCGGGGCCGCCGTATGGCTGACGTGCTGGACGATCCCCGACTTGTTCGCGTCCTTCTCGGCACGGGTGGCCATCGCCTCGGTGATCGCTACGGCCTACACGTGTTGCTGCGCGATCGAGATGTGGCGCGGGCGGGCCGAGAGGCTCGCCTCGTGCCGTCCGATCATCGTCGTCCTTCTCGTGCACGCAGCCGCGATGGCGTCACGGCCCGTCCTCATCTGGGTTCTTGAGGCGGGACAGGATACGACACTCTTCACCTTCCCCTGGATCACGGCCCATGCGTTCGAGACGCTGATCGCGACCGTCCTCCTGTCCTTCCTGTTCCTGGCGATCTCGAAGGAGCGCGTAGAGCGCGAGCAGCGCGTCATGGCGTCCAGCGATCCCCTGACGGGAATCCTGAACCGTCGCGCCTTCGTGGACGAGGGTGAGCGCCGCCTTGTGGCGTCCCCGCCTGACCCGGGCTGCGTCCTCCTCCTCTTCGACATCGATCACTTCAAGCGCATCAACGATGCCTTCGGGCATGCAACGGGCGACACTGTTCTCCAGGCCTTCTGCCGGCTCGCAACCGAACGGTTGCCGGCTGGCGCGGTCTTCGCCCGCCTCGGCGGCGAGGAGTTCGGCTGTCTTCTCCCCGGGACGAGCGCGATCGAAGGCTATTACGCCGCCGAATATGTCCGCAACGCTTTGGCGCTCCGCCCGCTCCAGGTCGAGGAAGCCTGTTTCAGGGTCACGGTCAGCATCGGTCTGGCGACCACTGTCGTGTCCGGTCGCGACCTCCAGGTTCTCATGTCCGACGCGGATTCGGCGCTCTACAGGGCAAAGCGCGCAGGCCGGAACAGGGTGTATTACGGGGACATACCGGTCGCGATTGCCGCCTGAGGCTCAATGCCCCTCGCGGGCCGCCTTCACGACGGATTCCACAGTCGACCTGACACGGACGTCAGAGAGGTCGCTCTCGCCCATCTGGGCCTCGAGCACGTCCTGCACGGCCCCGCGGTCTATCGGTCCGGCCCTGAGCTCGCCTGCAAGCGAGGCGATCTGGGAGGCGGGGTCCGCGCAATCCGGGCATTGCCGCGCGATTCCCATCGCGAGTTCCACGATCGTTCCGAGGATCGTGTCCGGATCGTCCGTCATGTCTGACCCTCCTGCCCTCAGGTTCGCCCAAGGGCGGCCGGATGTCGAGCGAAGCTTGCGAAGATCGTGCGGGCGCCCCATCACGCCGGCATGACAGAGGCAAGGTCCGGGCTCCCGATCGACGCGGTGCTGCCGGAGCTCACCGCCGCACTCCGCGAGCGGCCGAACGCAGTACTCGTCGCCCCGCCCGGGGCGGGCAAGACCACACGCGTGCCGCTCGCGCTGCTCGACCAACCGTGGGTGAAGGGCGGGCGCATCATCCTCCTCGAGCCGCGCCGGCTCGCGGCGCGCGCCGCGGCCGACCGGATGGCGACGACGATCGGCGAGCGGGTCGGCGAGACGATCGGCCTGCGCGTGCGCATGGAATCCCGCGTCGGGCCGCGGACCCGGATCGAGGTGGTGACCGAGGGAGTCTTCACGCGCCGCATCGTCGAGGATCCCGCGCTCGACGGGGTTGCGGCCGTGCTTTTCGACGAGTTCCACGAGCGGTCGCTCGATGCCGATCTCGGGCTCGCGCTGGCGATCGAGGCGCAGGCCGGCCTCCGCGACGATCTCCGCATCGTGGTGATGTCCGCGACGCTCGACGGCGCCCGCGTCGCCCGGCTCCTCGGGGATGCACCGGTGATCCGCTCCGAAGGTCGCGCCTACCCGGTCGAGACCCGTTATGTCGGGCGTGATCCTAACCGCCGCATCGAGGAACAGGTCGTCGATACGACGCAGCGGGCGCTGCGGGCCGAGCCGGGCTCCGCGCTCGTATTCCTGCCCGGCGCGGGCGAGATCCGCCGCGTGGAAACCTCGCTCAACGAGAAGCTCTCCGATCCCGCGATCGACGTCGTGCCGCTCTTCGGTGCGCTCGACCGCGGCGACCAGGATGCCGCGATCCGGCCGGCACCGCCCGGCCGCCGCAAGGTGGTGCTCGCGACATCCATCGCCGAGACCTCGCTGACAATCGAGGGGGTCCGCATCGTGGTCGATTCAGGCTTGTCCCGCGTGCCCGTCTACGAGCCCGGGATCAGCCTCACGCGTCTCGAGATACGCCGCGCTTCGCGCGCATCGGCCGACCAGCGCCGCGGCCGCGCTGGCCGGACCGAGCCGGGCGTGTGCTACCGGCTCTGGGACGAAGCCGCGACCGGCGCCCTCGACGCGTTCAGCCGTCCCGAAATCCTGGCCGCCGACCTGTCGGGTCTCCTGCTCGACTGCGCCGAATGGGGCGTAGCCGATCCGACCACCCTCCCGTTTCTCGACCCGCCGCCAGCGCCGGCCCTCTTGGAAGCCCGCGCACAGCTGACCGACCTTGGTGCACTGGATCCCGACGGCCGCCTCACGCCGACGGGAAGCCGCATGCGCGCTCTCCCGCTGCCGGCGCGGCTCGCGCGGATGGTTCTTGCCGGCGCGGAACGCGGCCAGGCGGGCGAGGCAGCCGAACTCGCCGGGCTCCTGTCCGAGCGCGGGCTCGGCGGCGACGCCGCGGATCTCGACGACCGGTTGGACCGGTTTCGCCGCGACCGCTCCGCCCGAGCGACCGAGCTCCGCCGCATGGCCGCGGGCTGGGCCAGGATGGCGGGTTGCGAGGGCGAGCCGGCCGAGCTCTCGACGGGGGCCCTGATCGCGCTCGCCTATCCGGATCGGATCGCGAAGGCCCGCGGCAAGCCAGGCGAATACGTCATGGTCAACGGGCGCGGGGCCGCCATGGAGCCGCATCTGGCACTCGCACGCGAGCCCTTCCTGGCCATCGCCGAGATCGCCGGCGGGGCTGCCTCGGCCCGCATTCTTGCCGCGGCCGCAATCACGCCGGAGGAGATTGCGAGCCTTGCGGGCGAGCGCATCGAGGCTCGTGACGAAGTCTCGTTCGACCTGGCCGCGAAAGCACTTCGTGCACGCTCCGTCCGCAGGCTCGGCGCGGTGCTGCTCGGCGACAAGCCGCTACCCGTGCCCGCGACCGAGGACACAGCGCGGGTGCTCGCGCGCGGTCTCGCAAGCCTTGGAATGCCTGCGCTCCCGTGGTCCGATGCCGCGCGCCAGATGCGCGACCGGGTCGCGTTCCTGCGGGGGGCGGAAGGGATGGAGTGGCCGGACGTCTCCGACCCCGTGCTCGCCGCGACGATCGCCGACTGGCTCGCACCGCATCTCGTCGGAAAGCGCGGACTGGCCGACCTGTCGCCCGGCGAATTGCGCGAAGCCCTGGAGGCGCTCATTCCCTGGGACAAGCGCCGGAGGCTCGACGACGAAGCGCCGACACACATCACCGTCCCCACCGGCTCGGCGGTGCCGGTGGATTATGCGGCCGAGGGCGGGCCGGCCGTGTCCGTCCGCGTGCAGGAGCTGTTCGGCCTCGCGGAGCACCCGGCGATCGGTGGCGGACGCGTGCCGCTCGTGCTGAACCTGCTGTCGCCGGCGCATCGACCCATCCAGGTCACGCGCGACCTGCCGGCATTCTGGCGTGGATCCTGGAGCGACGTCCGGTCCGACATGCGCGGCCGCTACCCCAGGCATCCCTGGCCCGAGGACCCGGCCCAGGCCGAGCCGACACGCCGGGCGAAGCCGCGGGGGACGTGAGAAGCAAGTCAGCGTTCATGTTGAAGAAGTTGCGCTTAGCGCACCGGCCTTGCGCCGGTGTAAGTGGCAGCCCTACCCCAGTCCCATCACCTTGCCGAAGGTGATGGGGTTGCGGCCCATCGTAATCGGCCCGAGGC
>CAXUKK010000090.1:0-9136 GCA_964251455.1 uncultured Enterovirga sp. | reverse complement strand
GCCCAGAGCTTAAGCAGCAGGTTGCCCATCAGTTGGCGCGTCTGCGCGTCGAGCGGCCCGAAGGGCTCGTCCATGAGCAGGATCTCGGGGTCGCGGATCAGCATCTGGGCAAGCGCCACCCGCTTGCGCTGTCCGCCGGACAGCATGTGCGGGTAGGATTCGACGAAGGTCTTGAGCCCGACCCGCACCAGCCAGGCCCGGGCTCGTTCGAGAGCCTCGCGACGCGACACGCCCTTCGGCTCGAGTGCGACGGCAACGTTGTCGATGGCGCTCTTCCAGGGCATGAGCGCGTCCGCCTGGAAAAGGTAGCCGGCGCGGCCGTTCAGCCCGTCGAGCGGCTGGCCGAACACGTCCACCCTGCCGGCGCTCGGCGCGAGCAGCCCGGCGGCGGCATTGAGCAGGGTCGACTTTCCGCACCCTGTCGGCCCGACGATCGCCACGAACTCGCCCGGCCTGACGGTGAGGTCGATGGTCTCGACGGCCCTGTAGATTGCGCCGCCCTTAAGCGGAAAGGTGATCGCGAGGCCGTTCAGCGCAACCGCGACCGGCCCCGGCGAAGGGTCTTCCATGAACGTCCCGTACCCTGATCTATCGGTCGTCGCGTGGCCCTCTGCAGCTGGCCACCTGAGCGACAGACGGCCGCTTACGCGGGTTGAGCAGCGAGATGTTATCTTGCCGTCTCGTAGCGGTCCCGAAACCCTTCGTCGAACCTTTTTCAGCCCGGAAGGGAGTACCCAGCGCGCGCGGCAATGATGTCGTGTGCTCCGAAGCGCTGCATGCACCGGGGGCAGGCAGAGCGCCGAGCGTGTCAGCAGCCGGTCGCTTGCTCGGCATGAGCGGGAGGCCTGAACAGCCATTCCGCCGGCCCAGAGACCGGAACGTCGTCGAAGGCGGCGGATGCCAAGCCCGCAGGGCCGACCCGCATACAGGTCCAGTGCCTGAGGCCATCGAGGGCCCGACGCGTCGTGGCCGCCGGGTCGGGGTCGCCAGCGGTAAGCAGCATGTCGGGATGAAGGGCGAGAAGCAGCGCCGACGCGCTTTCGAGCAGAGGACCCAGGGTCGGCAGGACGGCGTATTCCCCGCCCTCGATGTCGATCTTGAGAAGATCCACTCGTGCCCGAGGCAACTCGGAAGCCAGCTCCCGCACGGTCATGCCCGCAATCGTCCAAGTCTCGCCGGCTCCGGCAAGAAGCACGCTCGACATCGAATCGCCGGGCTTGCGCCGTGCCCCCATCCTGACCGGCCCGATCCCCGCCGACAGCGCACGCGGCATCAGCTTCACCCGCGTGGCAAGATCGGGGTTGGCAGCGAGGTTGCGCTGAAGCTGGTCCAGAGCATGCGGGTCCGCCTCAACGGCCACGACCTCGGCGCCGAGCGCGGCGGCATACAGCGTCAGGGGGCCCACCCAGGCGCCGATGTCGACGAACACGGTGCCGGGCCCGAGGAGGTCGTCCAGCACCCGCAGCGTGCCGGGCTCCCAGGTTCCGGCCTCGACCCGGTCCCAGAAGGTCGGCTGGTCGTCCGCGAAGAAGACGCGCCGCGTGCCGATTGCAACGCGCCGAGGTACCTCTGTCACGCCCGGAGCAGCCGCGCCGCCAGCGCCGTGTCCGCGTATTGCCTGTAGGACGACACCCGGTCATCCGCGAACTGGATCAGATCGACAAGTTCGGTCTGGGCCTCCTCCCCCGACGCGGGCGAGCGAACCTGAACGCTCCAGCGAACAATGGCGCGGTCGCCCTCGATCATGAGGTCGAGGACGCGGCCATTGCTGAATTCGAACGCCGAGACGAGTTGCCCGAGGACGCCCCGTAGCGCGTCCGTTCCGACGACGCTGCACGGGATCGCGCTCGAAGCGCCGCACCCTGCGATGGAGAATTCGACGTTGTCGGCCGTGTGGCGAAGGATGCCGTCGATATCGCCCCGCATCCGCGCATCGTAGATGTCGCGGATCACCGTCTCGCGTGCCGCCTTGTCCGCCATGTCGCCCTCCCGGTGTTCCCGAGGAGCAGATTAGAGAGGACGGGAACAATGGAAAGGGCATTTGGGCGGGGCGGCACGAAGCCGTCCCGCCTCATGGTGTGCGTCGCGAAGGCTCGACGAGGACCGAACCTCAGTTCTTCGCCTTGTCGACCAGCGCCTTCTCCTTGATCCACGGCATCATGCCGCGCAGCTGCTCGCCGACCTTCTCGATCGGGTGAGCTGCCATGCGGGCGCGGGTCGCCTTGAACGAGGTCTGGTTGACCCGATTCTCAAGCATCCAGTCGCGCGTGAACTTGCCCGACTGGATGTCCTTCAGCACCCGGCGCATCTCCGCCTTCGTCTCGTCCGTGATGATACGGGGACCGGTGACGTATTCGCCGTACTCGGCCGTGTTCGAGATCGAGTAGTTCATGTTGGCGATGCCGCCCTCGTAGATGAGGTCGACGATCAGCTTCACCTCGTGCAGGCACTCGAAATACGCCATCTCGGGCGCATATCCGGCCTCGACCAGGGTCTCGTAGCCAGCCTTGATGAGCTCGACGAGGCCGCCGCACAGCACGACCTGCTCGCCGAACAGGTCGGTCTCGCATTCCTCCTTGAAGGTGGTCTCGATGATGCCGGCGCGGCCGCCGCCATTCGCCGAGGCGTAGGACAGGCCGAGGTCATGCGCGTTGCCCGTCGCGTCCTGGTGGATGGCGATGAGGGTCGGCACGCCGCCGCCGCGCAGATACTCGGACCGCACCGTGTGGCCCGGGCCTTTGGGCGCGACCATGAAGACGTCGAGATCCTTGCGCGGCTCGATGAGGTTGAAGTGGACGTTGAGCCCGTGTGCGAAGACGAGCGCGGCCCCTTCCTTCATGTTCCCTTCGAGGTGGTCGCGGTAGATCTCGCCCTGGAGTTCGTCCGGGGTCAGCATCATGACGACGTCGGCCCACTTGGCGCCTTCCGTCGGATTGTACACCGCGAACCCGGCGGCCTCGGCCTTGGCGCGCGTCGCGGAGCCTTCCTTGAGGGCGATCGCCACGTCCTTGACGCCGGAATCGCGCAGGTTCAGCGCATGCGCGTGGCCCTGGCTGCCATAGCCGACGATCAGGACGCGCTTGCCCTTGATCAGGTTGATGTCGGCGTCGCTATCGTAATAGACGCGCATTTGCGGTTCCCTCCGGGTCAGGTTTTGTGGCGCCGACCATCGGCGTCACGGTGGTCCGCCCCGAACAGGGCGAAGAACTGCGCCGTCGCACGGACAGCGTGTGTGTCGATGGTTTCGCCCGAGGGCCGTTCCGCCTCCCCGAGCAGAAGCCGCATCTGGGTGTCGCGCACGACAAGCCCGAAGAAGGTACGGAACGCCTCGTCGGGATTGTCGAAGACGAGAAGGTCCGCGTCCCGCCCGGCTTCCAGCAAGGGTTGCAGCCGGCTGCGCATGGCGAACGGCCCGTTCTCCAGCACGATGCGGCCGAGGGCCCTGCCCTCGGTGCCAGCCTCGCCGACGGCTAGGCGGTTCAGGGCGACGGAGGTCTCCCCGGTGATCGTGGCCAGCCAGTTGCGTGCGAACTGGACGAGGCTCGCCTCCAGGACCTCCCGGTCCAGCCCCTCCGACGGAACCGGCAGGCCGCGCACCCTGGACGCCTGCCGCTGCACGGTCGCGGTCAGCAGGCCCTCCCTGCCGCCGAACCATTTGTAGAGCGTCTCCTTGGAGCAGCTCGCCCGGTCGGCGACGGCATTCATCGTCGGCGGTTCACCCTTCTCCACCAGGAGGGCAAGCGCGGCGTCGAGCACCTCCTGTTGTCTCTCGGTGTGCTCCACGCGGCTTCTCTGCGCCTGTCCCTGACGGTGAACCAAGCAGTACCGTACCGTACGGTACTGTGCTGTCGGGCGTCAAGCGCGCAAACGGCCGAATGCGGCGGCGCCAGGTGTCAGGCCCAGATTGGTGCTACGGGCTAAGCCTGGACGAGATGGAGATCGAGACAGTCATGGACCAGCCGACCACGCCTCAGGAGGTCGTTGCCTTCTGGCAGGAAGCCGGGCCGAAGGCCTGGTTCACGCAAAATCCGGCGTTCGACCGGCTATGCCGGGAACGCTTCCTGGGGGCACACGAGACAGCCGCGGCAGGACGGCTCGGAGACTGGGAGCAATCGGCCGAAGGCGCGCTGGCGCTCATCGTCCTGCTCGACCAGATGCCCCGCAACATGTTTCGCGGTGACCCGCGCACCTGGGCTACCGACCCGCTGGCCCTGGCGGTCGCGGACCGGGCGCTCGCGAAGGGCTTCGACCGGCACGTTTCGATCGACATGCAGCAGTTCCTCTATCTGCCCTTCATGCACGCCGAGGATCTTGCCGCGCAGGAGCGCTCCCTCGTGCTGTACGAGGCGCGGGGCGACGCGGAGAACCTGAAATTCGCGCGGCACCACCGCGACATCGTCGCTCGGTTCGGCCGCTTCCCGCACCGAAACGAGGTCCTCGGGCGCAAGAGCACGCCCGAGGAATTGGCCTTCCTGGAAGAGGATGCCTTCAGGGGTTGATCAGCGCGGGGCCGGCTGGGCGCCACCCTGCTGCTTGTCGCGCTTGTTGGCCTGATGGCGACCGACCGCACAGCCTGCCGCTGCGCCGAGGACGCCATGGCCCGCCACGTGGCCGGCGACACCGCCGACGACTGCGCCCTTGATGCAGCCCTTGGCGTCTGCGCCTGAGCTTGTGAGAGCAAGGAACGCCAGCGCGGCGCCCGCTACGAGATGCTTCATGAGAACCTCCGTTAATGGAGGTTCAAACGAGCGGGCGGGCCCGCCGTTCCGGCGTCACGGCAGCGCGATGCCCTCGCGCTCGAGGGCACGCTGCACGGCAGGCCGCTCGCCCATTCGCCTCGCATGTGCCGTCCAGGCCGGGAAGTCGCGGGCCATGTCGAAGCCGAGATTGGGGCCTCGCCCCCAGGTCCAGAAGGTGAAGATATACGGGTCGGCGACCGAATAGCGCTGGCCGGCCGCCCAGTCGAACGAGGACGCGGCGAAGCGCTCGTCGACCTGGGCCCAGACGTCGCGACAGGTCTGGCGCCCCTTGTCGACGACATCCGCCTTAGCCGCCTCACTGGACGCGTAGCGCTCTGGCCGCCGCACATGCGCGTAGGCAACGTGGATCGTCGATGCGCACCAGCCGAGCCACTCGAGGCAGCGTGCCTCCTCCGCCGGATCGCCCGGCCAAAGGGCTGCGGTCGGAGATGAGCGGGCGATGTAGCGCAGGACGGCCGGGTTTTCCGTCACGACGAACCCGTCATCCGCGAGCGCCGGGACGCGGCCTTTCGGGTTGACGGCGAGGTATTCGGGCGTCCGCTGTGCGCCGTCGGCCAGCTTGACCAGCACGGGCTCGAACTCCGCGCCAGTCTCCTCGAGCGCGATATGCGGCGCCAGCGAGCAGGCGCCGGGCGAGTAGTAGAGCTTAAGACTCACGATCTGAACTCCAGGAAGTCGATGCCGACGAGGGTTACGAGACGCCCGCTGACCTCGGCGACGAGCGCGCCCGGCACCAGCTGGAGCCCCGGACTTCGCCTCGCGCCATGTCACATCGCTTCGGCGCCGCGCCCCATGGCGGCGACGCCCGTCCGGGAGACCTCCACCAGCCCGACCGCCACCATCAGGTTGAGGAACCGCTCGACCTCCTCCGTGGTGCCCGTCAGCTCGTAGACGAAGGACGAGAGCGTCGCGTCCACCGTGCGGGCCCCGAAGGCCGAGGCGAGGCGCATCGCCTCGACCCGGCTTTCGCCCTTGCCCTGCACCTTCACGAGCACGAGTTCGCGCTCGATCGCGTTGCCCTGGACGGTGAGGTCGACGACGCGGTGGACCGGGATGAGCCGCTGAAGCTGGTTCTTGATCTGCTCGAGGATCGCATTGGTTCCGGTCGTCACGATGGTGACGCGCGACAGGTGCTTCTCGTGCTCGGTCTCGGAGACCGTGAGGCTCTCGATGTTGTAGCCGCGCCCGGAAAACAGCCCCGCGATACGGGCCAGCACGCCCGGCTCGTTGTCCACGACCACGGCCAGGGTATGCCGGGCCACCGGCTCGACGAGGGTCGGGTCGGGGTAATGCGTGTTCATGGCGTTCATTCGGGCGGCTCCCAGGTCGCCGCGAGGTCTATCCGACCGGGCGGAAATTGGCGACCGGCACCTCGTCGACCTCGTCCTCCTTGTAGAACCAGGATTCCTGCAAGGCCGCGGCGCGCCATTCGGCGTAGGCCGGCAGCCCGAGCACGGCTTCCATGTAGGCTCGCGAAGCGGGTGAGACCTCGGCCGAGTAGGTGTCGAGCCGAGTCACGACCGGGGCATACATCGCGTCAGCCGCCGAGAAGGCGCCGAACAGGAAGGGACCTGCCTGGCCGAAGCGGGCACGTGCATCCTGCCAAATCGCCTCGATGCGGGCGATGTCGCGGGCCACGCCCTCGCCACGATCCTTCGGGCCGAAGCGCTTGCCGAGGTTCATCGGGCAGCCGTTCCGCAGCGCCTGGAAGCCGGAATGCATCTCGGCCGAGATGGACCGGGCGAGCGCCCGAGCAGCGCGCTCATGCGGCCATACCCCGGCGGCGGGCCAGCGCTCGGCCGCGTATTCCATGATGGCGAGCGAATCCCAGACGGTGATGTCGCCGTCCTTCAGGATCGGGACACGACCGGCGGGCGAATGCTCGCGGATGCGGGCCGACGTGTCGGGCTGGCCGAGCGGAACCAGGACCTCGTCGAACGCGATCCCGAGGTGCTTCAGGAGCAGCCAGGGCCGCAACGACCAGGACGAGTAGCATTTGTTGGCGATGACGAGGGTCGGCATGACGGTCTCCGGCAGGCGGCTGCTACTGACCCCAGCGTGGCCGGGAACGCCAACGAAATCCCGTCAGGTCACGGATAACCGGCGGTGATCATTGCGACCGCAACTTCCACCATCTCGCCCCTGGAGCAGAGTGCGGAACTCAGGTGAGAGATGCTAAACCATTTCGCTCAAGCTTGAGGCAACTTCTATCGGCTATCAAACGCTCAAGCAGGTCGATCAAGACCTCACGGACGGGGCGTCAGATGATCAACACGGCCATTTGTTTCCTGATCGGAGCGGTCTGTCCGCTCGGAAGCGTGGCGTGGCTGATCGCAGCGCATTAAGCAGCGCTCGAGGTTCGACAAACGGAAAGGGGCTGCATCCGCAGCCCCTTTCTCTATTGCCAGCAGAGTGTCTGCCGAGCCGACTGCCGAAGATCGTCGGTCCCGTCGACCCGCTGGCCTGCAGCCTAGCTCAGGTGCTTGGACAGGTGCTTGTTCATCTCGAACATCGTGACCTTGTCGACGCCGAACACCTTCTTCAGCTTGTCGTCGGCCAGGATTTCGCGCCCGTTCTTCGGGGTCTGCAGCTTGTTCGACTTGATGTATTCCCAAACCTTGGAAACGACCTCGGTCCGCGGGATCGGCTTCGTCCCGACGACCGCGCCGAGTTCCTTCGAAGGCGTCATCGGCTTCATCAGAGCGGGGTTGACCTTGCGGGCCGTGCCCTCGCCAGTCTTCGCAGCGGCCGCCTTGGCCGGCTTTGCCGGCTTCGCTTCGCTCTTCGCCGCCGTCTTGGTTTCCTTGGCCATTCCCGCCTTCTCCTCTAGTCGCGGAATCAACCGCAGCGCGGGACCCTTGAGCAGAGGGGCACTCCCGTCAACGCTCAAGGGGCATTCCTCTGTGAGTTTTCGGGAGTGGAGCGGCCTTTCGGGCCGTCTGCGTATGGAATTCGTTGCATATCCCGCCCTGAGGGAGCCTCCCGCCAAGCGCCTGGGCCGACGGAGCCCCTGCGCAGAGCGAGGTTGCTCCTTCTCCTCAGCCGCACTGCCAGATGAGACTTAGACTTAATCTAAGCTACTGACAAAACTCCGCTTTTCCTTGCGTCGGGCCGTCGTGCCGTGCTCTTTGACGAGAAATCGACGGAGGAGGACGTAGTGCCCGGTTATGTTGCAGGTCTTCGTGTCGCGTCGATCGGGGCGGCCGCTCTCGCGTCCATCGCCAGCGGATCGGCCCAAGAGGTCAACGTCTACACGAACCGCGAGCCGGGGCTCTATTCGGCGACGCTCGACGAATTCACCAAGGCGACCGGCATCAAGGTCAATGCCATCTTCTCCGAACAGGGCCTGGCCGAGCGCATCGCGGCCGAGGGTGAGAAGAGCCCGGCCGACGTGCTGATCACGGTCGATATCGGCCGGCTGCAGCAGGCGCTCGACCTCGGCGTCGCCGCCCCGGTCCGCTCGGAGGTGGTCGCTTCGGCCATTCCCGCGAACCTGCGCGACCCGGACGGCCAGTGGGCGGCCCTCTCGATGCGGGCTCGCCTGATCTACGTGTCCAAGGACCGGGTGCCCGAGGCGGCAATGACCTACGAGGGGCTCGCGGACCCGAAGTGGAAGGGGAAGGTCTGCACGCGCTCCTTCCAGCACCCCTACAACGTCGCGCTGACGGCAGCGATGATCGTGAAGACCGGCGAGGCCAAGACCAAGACCTGGCTGGAGGGCGTGAAGGCAAACCTATCCAAGAAGCCGTCCGGCGGCGACCGTGACGTCGCCAAGGACATCGCGGCCGGCGTGTGCGACGTCGGGCTCGGCAACTCCTACTATGTCGGGCTGATGACGACCGGCAAGAACGAGGATCAGAAGAAGTGGGCGGCCGCGATCCGCCCCGTCCTTCCGACCTTCGAGGGCGGCGGCACGCACGTGAACGTCTCGGGCGCGGTGGTCACGAAGCACGCTCCGAACCGCGACAACGCCTTGAAGCTCGTCGAGTACATGGCGTCCCCCGGCGCGCAGCAGGTCTTCGCCGACGTGAACTACGAATACCCGATCCGCTCGGGCGTCCCCATCAATGCGTTGATCGCCTCCTTCGGCCAGCTCAAGGCCGATCCGATGAGCCTCGCCGAGGTGGCAAAGGCTCGCAAGCGGGCGAGCGAACTGGTTGACGAGGTCGGCTTCGATCGCTGATCGTCGCTGAGGCCAGTCCGGGGCACGGTCTCGCCCCGGCTGCGCGGCTCCGCCTGCCGCGACGTCGCTCCTCCCCATCCCTGATCACCATCCTGCCTGCCATGGGCGCGGTGATCGTCGCCGCGCCTCTGTTGTCGCTCTTCGTCACGGCTATGCGCGGCGGACCGGACGCGCTCTTGCGCCTCGCCGGGAC
>CAXUKK010000089.1:6234-9141 GCA_964251455.1 uncultured Enterovirga sp. | reverse complement strand
GTGCCGTCCGCGTTGCCGCGTCCGCGGTGCGCTCTTACCGCACCCTTTCACCCTCACCGACGGGACAAGCCCGTCGGCGGTCTGCTCTCTGTGGCACTTTCCCTGAGGCTGACGCCCCGCCGGACGTTATCCGGCACCGTGTCTCAATGGAGCCCGGACTTTCCTCCCCGGCTTGCGCCGGAGCGGCCGCCCGGCCGGCTGACGGGCCTGATCTGCGGGGATACGGGCGCTCCGTCAACCGGTGCCGGCTGCTGCCTCGCCGCGCGTGAACGAACGAGATACCAAGCTCGACCGTTTCCTGCTGAGGCGCGGAACGTTTGCGTGACAGCGGAGTTCGACACGCCGTATTGCCAAGCTCCGCGACAGGCGGCGACCGACACGAGGAACAGCTCACATGAGGAAGATCATTCCCCTGACCCTGGCCGGGGCGCTCGCCCTGTCGCTCGGCGGCTGCTACTCCCCTGAGGAGCGGGCCGGCGGCGGCGCGCTGATTGGGGGCGCGACAGGCGCAGCGATCGGGGCGGCCGCATCGGGCGGACGCGTGGGCGGTACGCTTGCGGGTGCGGCGATTGGGGCCGCCGGCGGGGCGATCGTAGGTGCAGCCACCGCGCCTTGCCCGAACGGGACCTACACCGACTACTACGGCAACGTATACTGCCGCTGACCCTCTGAGCCGAAACATTCGGCATCCCGGAGCCTTTGCGCCGGGATGCCGCTTTGCTATCCCCCGGTCATGTCAATTTGGGGCAAGCTCGGTGGTGCTGGTGTAGGCTTGGCGATCGGTGGACCGATCGGCGGGCTGCTCGGCGCGTTCGCGGGTCATTACCTGGTGGACCGCGACGGGGCAGTGCTCGGCCAGGCGCCCCGGGATGTCGTTCTGACGACCGGCCTCGTCGCCCTCTCGGCCAAGATGGCCCGGGCGGACGGCGTGGTGGCCTGTTCCGAGATCGAAGCGTTTTCACGCGTCGTGACCGTCGCCGAGAGCGATCGGCCGAACGTTGAACGGCTGTTCCGCCTCGCGCAGGCGACGACGGATGGGTTTCAGGCCTATGCAGCCCAGCTCTCCAAGCTGCTTGCAGCCGAACCGGCACTCCTCGAGGATATCGTTGACGGCCTGTTCCTGATCGCCCAGGCGGACGGCGCTGTCCATGAGGCCGAGATCGCCTATCTGCGCGAAGTGTCACGCATTTTCGGACACGACGATCGCTGGTTCGAACGGGTCCTCGCCCGGCATGTGGTCCTGCCGGATGATCCATATCGCGTTCTCGACGTCGATCGATCGATGAGCTTCGAGGAGCTCCGACGACGCTACCGGCAGCTCGTCCTGGAGAACCATCCGGACCGCGAGATCGCCCGGGGTTTGCCGCCGGAGGCCGTCAAGATCGCGACGGACCGGCTGAGCGCCATCAACGCGGCCTGGGAACGGATCGAGCGTGAGCGACAGGCTGCCTGAAACGGATCCTGGCGCGCTCGTCTCGCGCTTCGTGCCCTCGCCGAACCACGGCGAACGGCGGAATGGACGCCGGCCGGACCTGCTGCTTCTCCATTATACCGGGATGGCGAGCGCCGAGGCTGCCCTCAAAAGGCTCTGCGATCCGGTCGCGGAGGTTTCCGCGCATTACCTGGTCATGGAAGATGGGGCGGTTGTCCAACTCGTACCCGAAGACCGGCGGGCCCATCATGCGGGCGTAGGGTCCTGGGCTGGCGAGACCGATATCAATTCGTGCTCGATCGGGATCGAGATCGTCAATCCGGGCCATGATGGCGGATTACCGCCCTATCCGGACGAGCAGATAGCCGCCGTGATCGAGCTTTGCCGGGCGATCGTCGACCACTGGGCCATCCCGGCCGATCGCGTGCTCGCCCATTCGGACGTCGCCCCCTCCCGGAAGGAGGATCCGGGCGAGCTCTTCCCCTGGAACCAGCTCGCCGAGGCTGGGATCGGCCGGTGGGTCGCGCCCGATCCTCCGTCCGACGCGGCCGTCCTGACGTTCGGAGACGCCGGCTCGGAGGTGGAGGCCTTGCAGGACGCGCTTGCCTTCTACGGCTATGGCATCGACCCGACAGGCGAGTTCGACGACGCGACCCGGCAGGTCGTCACGGCCTTCCAGCGGCATTTCCGGCCGGCCCGCGTCGACGGTGTCGTCGATCCCTCGACCCTTTCCGTGTTGCGAACGCTGATCGAGACGCGCCCGACCTAGGCTGCCCTTCGGGCGACCAGCTTGGGAAGAGCCGTGGCCAGGCGGGCGACCGCCTCTTCAAGCATCGCGGTGTCGCGCAGGAAGCAGAGCCGCAGGTGATCCGCGCCCCCTGCCCCGAAGGCGGTCCCCGGCGCCAGGCCGACATTCGCCTGGTCGATAAGGTCGAGTGCCAGCTGGCGCGTGTCGGTCACGCCGTCGACGCTGAAGAAGGCGTAGAACGCACCGGGCGGCGACGGCAGCGCGACGACGTTCGTGGCCCGCAGGCCTTCGCAGACGATGTCCCGATTCCGGCGCGCCAGCGCGACGTGCTCCTCGACGAGCCATTCGCCCTCCTCGATGGCCGCGATCGCGGCACGCTGGATGAAGGCCGGAACGCCGGACGTCGTGTACTGGACCAGGTTCTCGATCACCGGCCCGAGCGCTGGCGGGGCCTCGAGCCAGCCGATTCGCCAGCCGGTCATGGCCCAGTTCTTCGAGCAGGTCTGGAGGAACAGGATCCTGTCATCCTCCTCCATGATATCGTGGAAGGAGGCGGTGCGCCCCTCGGAGCCGCCCAACGCGGGATCGTAGACGAAACGCTGGTAGATCTCGTCCGCCACGATCCAGATCCCGTGCCGGCGCGCGAGATGCAGGATCCGGACGAGATCGGCCTTCGACGCGGTCCAGCCGGTCGGGGTGGAGGGCGAGTTCACGACCAGGGCGCGCG
>CAXUKK010000089.1:0-6224 GCA_964251455.1 uncultured Enterovirga sp. | reverse complement strand
GGTCGAGGTCGAGCACCCAGCCGCCCAGGCCGGGAGACATGGGCAGGGCCACGGCGCGGGCGCCGTTGACCTCGATGGCGGCTTCGAAGTTCGGCCAAGCAGGCGTCGGGACGATCACCTCGTCGCCGGGCCCCGAGACGATCCGCATCGCCATGAACAGGGCATGCATGCCCCCGATCGTCACGTAGAAGCGCTCGGGATCGAAAGGCCGGCCGAACATCCGGCCCGTGTAGCGCGCGATCGCTGCGCGCAGGTCCGGGATGCCGCGCTGCCACGTGTAGAACGTCTCGCCCGCGGCGAGGGCGCGGGACGCAGCATCGGCGATGAAGGCCGGCGTCGGACGGTGTCCCTCGCCGATCCAGAGCGGGATGAGCCCCTCGCGGCCACGGCCGTAATTGGCGACCTCGACGATGCCGCTCTCCGGCATCTGCTCGGCTTCGTGACGGATCCCGGCACGAAGAGACGTTGAAGACGGAGCGTTCATCGAGCGAAGGGCGCCTGACTGTCGAAGCGAAGCGGCCCTCTTACCAGACGGGGGGGCCGGCGTTCAGCCAAAAGCGCTGATCGATGACATTCCGGGTCGCGATCTATCGCGGCGGAGCCTCGCGGGCGGCCAGGATGTCCCTGATCTCCGTCAGGATCATCACGTCCGCCGGCGTTTGCGCCACCGGCTCGTTCCGGAGCTTGAACCGGTTCAACGCCCGGATGACGAGGAACAGCACGAACGCGATGATGATGAAGTTGATCGCGACCGTGATGAAGCTGCCGTAGCCGAGTACGGCGCCCTGCTTCTTCGCATCCAGGTAGGCCGCGCCCTGCTGCACGGTGCTCGAGAGCGGGATGTAGTAGTTCGAGAAATGGAGGCCGCCGGTCACGGCGCCGATGATCGGCATGAACACGTCGCCGACGATCGAATCGACGATCTTGCCGAAGGCCGCCCCGATGATGACGCCGATCGCGAGGTCGACGACGTTTCCTCTCAGCGCGAACTTCTTGAATTCCTCGAGCACCGGTGGCCCTCCATCGTGGTCGGGATGAACCATGCCATAGCACCGCGATAGCGTCCTCCCGGCCCGCCCGGTACGATCGGGATCGTGAGTTCCGGGTTCCCGTCATGATCGCGAGCTGGGCCGTCGTCCTATCGGCCCTCGTCTATCTCTGCCTCCTGTTCGCGGTCGCGCATTGGGGCGACCATGCGGGCGGGCGCGTCATGCGGCGGCGCTGGCGCAGCACCGTCTATGCGCTCGCGCTGGCGGTCTACTGCACGTCGTGGACCTTCTACGGCTCGGTCGGGCTGGCGAGCCGCTCCGGTCTCAACTTCCTGGCGATCTATATCGGGCCGATCCTCGTGATCTGCCTCGGATACCCGTTGATCGGGCGGGTGATCCGGATCGCCAAGGCGCAGAACATCACGTCCGTCGCGGATTTCGTGGCGGCCCGCTATGGCAAGAGCGAGCGGGTCGCGGCGCTGGTCTGCCTGATCGCCGTCATCGCGGCACTCCCCTACCTCGCGCTGCAGCTCAAGGCCGTGTCCGCCTCGGTCGAGGTGCTGCTCGTCGCCAACGGCACGTCCGACGGCGGCCACGTTCCGATCCTGGGAGACGTGGCGCTCCTGGTGGCGCTTCTGCTCGCCGGCTTCTCGGTCGCGTTCGGGACGCGCCATGCGGACGCGACGGAGCACCAGAACGGCCTCGTGCTCGCAATCGCGGTCGAATCGCTCGTGAAGCTCGGCGCGTTCCTGCTGGCCGGGATCTTCGTCACCTACTGGATGTTCTCGGGGTTCGAGGACCTCGTGGCCCGCATCGGCTCCGCCGGCCACACGCTGAACCTGCTCGGCCCGACCGCCGACCCGCTGAGCTACGGGGCGATGCTGCTGATCGCAGCCGCAGCCGCGCTGCTCCTGCCGCGGCAGTTCCACATGATGGTGGTCGAGAACCGGGCCGAGGACGACCTCCGCCGCGCCGTCTGGCTGTTCCCGCTTTACCTCGTGGCCATCAACATCTTCGTCATCCCGTTCGCGCTGGCCGGCCTGCACCTGTTTCCCGGGCAGGACGTCGACCGCGACATGACGGTGCTGCTCCTGCCGCTCCAGGGCGGCTCCGGTGCGGTGACGCTCATCACCTTCATCGGCGGGCTGTCGGCCGCGACCGCGATGGTGATCGTCGAAACCATCGCCGTGTCGGTCATGATCGCGAACCACCTCGTGATGCCGCTCGTGCTCCGCCGCCGGAGTTTCTCGGCCGAGATCCAGCCCGGCAGCAAGGTCCCGAATCTCGGCCGCTTTCTGCTGATCGTGCGACGCATCGCGATCGTCGCCCTGACCCTCCTCGGCTACGCGTATTACCGGGTCGCCGGAGATGCCGAGCTCGCGGCGATCGGCCTCCTGTCCTTCGCGGCGATCGCCCAGATCGCGCCCGCGTTCCTGGGCGGCCTGCTCTGGCGCCGGGCGACCGCGCAGGGCGCGACCGCGGGGCTGCTCCTCGGGATCCTGACCTGGGCCTACACCCTGCTTCTCCCGACCGTCATGGACGATGGGACCGGTTCGATCCTCATGACGGAAGGACCGTTCGGGCTGTCGGGTCTGCGGCCGACCGCGCTGCTCGGGACCGAGCTGCCGCAGCTCACGCACGGCATCCTCTGGAGCCTGGCGCTGAATTGCCTGGCCTACGTCTTCTTCTCGCTGCGGCGGCCGGCAACGGCCCTCGAGCGCTTCCAGGCTTCCGCCTTCATGGGCGAGAACAGCACCCCAATCGCGCCGACCATGCGGCTCCTGCGCGCCAGCGTCAGTGTCGAGGAGCTGAGCCGGGCGGTCGGTCGTTTCCTCGGCGAGGACCGGACGAGACGCTCCTTCGCCGGCTTCGCACGGTCGCGCGGGCTGGTGTTGGAACGGCACGCCGAGGCGGATATCCATTTTCTCCGCTACGCCGAGCATCTCCTCGCCTCGGCCATCGGGGCCGCATCTTCGCGGCTGGCGCTTTCGCTCGTGCTTCGGCGCGGCAACCTCTCCACCCGCGCCGCCCTGCGCCTCCTCGACGAGGCCTCGGCAGTTCTCCAGCACGACCGCGACCTCCTCCAGCACGCCATCGACCACGCCCAGCAGGGCATCACGGTGCTCGACCGCGACCTGCGCCTCCTGACCTGGAACCAGGCCTTCATCGACCTCTACGGCTTTCCGCCGGAGCTCATCCGGATCGGCGTCGGCATGGAGGAGATCATCCGGGTCAACGCGGAGCGGGGCGCCTACGGGCCGGGGAGCGTGGACGATCTCGTCGCGATGCGCCTGGAAAGCGTCATGCACGATCCCGGCCCGATCCGCGTGAAGCTGTATCCGAGCGGCCGCGTCATCTCTGTCCGGTCCAACCGGCTCCCGGGCGGCGGCCTCGTCAACACCTACACGGACGTGACCGACCTCGTGGCGCAGGAGCAGGAGCGCGAGCGCGCGAACGTGACGCTCGAACATCGCGTGCAGGAGCGGACGGAGGAGTTGACGCGGCTGAACGAGGCGCTGACCGTGGCGAAACGCGAGGCGGATGACGCGAACGCGTCCAAGACGCGGTTCCTGGCGGCCGCCAGCCACGACATCCTGCAGCCGCTGAACGCGGCCCGGCTCTACGCGACCTCGCTGGCGGAGCGGACACTCAGTCCCGAGGAGCGTTCGCTCGCCGAGAACGTGGACGCGTCCCTCGATGCGGTCGAGGAGATCCTCACCACGCTCCTCGATATCTCACGGCTCGATACCGGGGCGCTGCGGCCGCAATGGTCGACCGTGAAGCTCGACGACCTGTTCCGGCAGCTCGCGCGCGAATTCGGCCCCATGGCCGAGGCGAAGCAACTCGAGCTGCGCTTCGTCCCCACGAGTCTGTCCGTGCGGTCGGACCGGCAGCTCCTGCGCCGTCTCGTCCAGAACCTCGTCTCGAATGCCGTGAAGTACACGCCGCAGGGCCGGGTGCTGGTCGGGGTGCGCCGGCACGAGCCCCACCTGACGGTCGAGGTATGGGACACCGGGATCGGCATTCCGGCCTCGCAGAGAAAGACGATCTTCCGCGAATTCAGGCGCCTGTCCGCCGGCGCGAAGGCAGCGCGCGGACTCGGCCTCGGCCTGTCGATCGTCGAGCGGATCGGCAAGACCCTCGGCGTCGAAATCGCACTCGAATCCGAGCCGCAACGCGGATCCGTCTTCAGCGTCAAGCTCCCCATCGCCGCGACCGAGCCGTCGGGCTCGGCGGAACCCGTGAAGGCCGTGCGCGGCCCGCAGATCGCGCCCCTGCAGCAGATGCTCGTGCTGGCGATCGACAACGAACCCGCGGTGCTCGACGGGATGGCGACCCTGCTTCGCGGCTGGGGCTGCGAGGTCGTGACAGCGACCTCGATCGACGAAGCACGGCAGCGTGTGATCGCGAAGGATCAACCGCCCGAGATCGTGATCGCGGACTACCACCTCGACGAGGAGGATGGGCTGTCGGCGATCGCGGCAATCCGGGCGGAGATCGCGCTCGAGCTTCCGGCCGTGCTCATCACGGCGGATCGCTCCCCCGAGCTTCGCGAGCGCGCGGAAGCAAGCGAAATCAGCGTTCTGAACAAGCCGCTGAAACCGGCCTCGCTGCGGGCACTGCTGTCCCGCATCCATGTCACGCGGATTGCGGCCGAGTAGGCTTCAGCGCGCTCCGATCCCGGTCTCCCGTTGAAAGAACAGGAGATCCAGCGCCGGCGCCTCGCCGACGAGCCCAGTCATCAGGCAATGCGCCTGTCCTCGGTGATGGGTCTGGTGATTGAAGAAATGGGCGAGCGCCGGCCCGAGCGGCTGCACGATCGCCTCCCGCGACGAGACCCGCGTGTAGCTGATGGTTCGGTCGAGATCCGCTGCCGTCAATCCGGCCACGTAGGCCGTGATCCGCCCGTCCTCCGTCTCGCGGGCCTGCCTGAGGTCGGACAGCAGCCCGTAAGGCATGGCGTCGAGACCGCTGCCCGCGACGCCCTGCCCGCTGAAGCGCTGCAGCCAGATGCGGTCCGTGACGAGGAGATGGCTCAGCGTGCCGTGGACGGACTTGAAGAACGCACCGCGATCCGCCCGGAACTGCTCGTCCGAAAGCCGCTCCGCCGCCTGGTAAAGGAGCCGGTTCGCCCAGCCGTTATAGGCGGCGAACATCCGAAAATGGGCGAGCATGTCCACGGCTAGGCCGCAGCTTTCTCTGGCGCGCGGTCGTAGAATGAGGCGCCGGATTTCGCCATCTCGAGCAAGAGCCCGTTCGGTTCGAACCGCGGCCCGTGCTTCGCCTCCAGCGACTGCGCGAGTTGAACGAAGGCCGCCGCGCCCATCCCGTCAATGTACGACAGAGCGCCGCCCGTGAACGGCGCGAAGCCGAAGCCCAGGATCGATCCGACATCGGCCTCGCGCGGATCGGTGACGACGCCCTCCTCGACCGTCCGGGCCGCCTCCAGCGCCTGCACGACGAGGAAACGCTGCTTCAGCTCGGGGACGCTGAGCGCATCCGCGGCGAGCTTCGTCGGCTGCAGATCGGCGAGGCCTGGCCAGAGCTTCTTCTGGCCCTGCCCCTTAGGCGGATAGTCGTAGAAGCCCTTGCCGTTCTTGCGCCCGAGACGCCCCTCGCGCTCGACGAGCGCCGTCAGAATGGTCTCCTGGGCCGGGTTCACGGCGGCCTCGCCGACCTGCGCCTTGGTGGCCTTCAGGATGCGGAGCGCAAGGTCGATGCCGACCTCGTCGTTGAGCGAGAGCGGCCCGACGGGCATGCCGGCCATCCGGGCCACGTTCTCGATCATGGCGGCCGGAACGCCCTCGGCCAGCATGAGGTGACCCTCGAGGAGATACGCGCCGACGCAACGGTTGGCGAAGAAGCCGCGCGCGTCGTTCACGACGATGGGCGTCTTCCGGATCGCCCGGACATAATCGAGGGCCGTCGCGAGCGCCTGGTCACCGCTAGCCTCGCCCTTGATGATCTCGACCAGCATCATCTTTTCGACGGGCGAGAAGAAGTGGATGCCGATGAACTGGGCCGCCCGGGAGGACGATTTCGCCAGGCCGGAGATCGGCAGCGTCGAGGTGTTCGACGCGAAGACGCAGTCGGGTTGGATGGCCGCTTCGACCTTGCGGATCACCTCGTCCTTGACCTTCGGGTCTTCGAGGACGGCCTCGATGACGAGGTCGCACTCGCCGAGCGCCGCGTAATCCGGGGTCGCCGTGATGCGGTCGAGCAGCGCATCACGGT
>CAXUKK010000088.1:0-9150 GCA_964251455.1 uncultured Enterovirga sp. | reverse complement strand
GGTGACGCGCAGCGCCGGGTCGCCGAAGGTCACAGTGAACCGGCAAGCGCTCGAAGCTCTGGTTGGCTTGCTCTCCACCCTGAAGCTCCCAGCCGAGGTGCGGCCAGCATCCCTCGACGGCCTCCTGGCGGTACGGGGCATTGTGGAGATCGAGGACGAGGCCGGCGAGCCCGCGGCCGAGGAGGCGCTGCGCAAGGATCTCGCTGCTGCGGCCGGGCGCCTCGTCCAGGCGCTGGCGGCCGCGCGGGCGGGCGAGGGCGCGGCCCTTTACGGCATCGTCGCAGGGCAATTAAGCGAGATCGAACGCCTCGTTGCGGCGGCCGAGGATTGTCCTGCGCGTCAGCCGGCGGTCATCCGGGCGAGGCTTGCCGAGCAGGTCGCGGCGCTCGTCGGTGCCGCCGGCTCGCTCGATCCGGAGCGACTTCATCAGGAGGCCGCGCTTCTTGCGACCCGGGGCGATATCCGCGAGGAGATCGACCGCTTGAAGGCCCATGTCGATGCCGCGCGCGGGCTTCTCGCGGCAGACGGTGCGGTTGGACGCAAGCTCGACTTCCTGGCGCAGGAATTCGGGCGCGAGTCGAACACGCTATGCTCGAAGGCTAACGATGTCTCGCTCTCGCGCATCGGCCTCGACCTGAAGGCCGTCGTCGAGCAATTCCGGGAACAGGTTCAGAACGTCGAATGATTGCGGGTCACGACAGCGCTGCAAGCACGAGGACCGAGATGGAGCGCCGCGGGCTCATCCTCATCCTGTCCTCGCCTTCCGGGGCGGGCAAGACGAGCCTGACCCGGGCTCTGCGCGAGGAGAAGGAGCTCTGCCTCGACGTCTCCGTCTCCGTCACGACTCGGGCGAAGCGGCCGTCCGAAATCCCGGGCCGCGACTACGAGTTCATTTCGGTCGACGACTTCATGGCCATGCGCGACCATGACGATCTCCTCGAATGGGCCGAGGTGCACGGCAACTATTACGGAACGCCCCGGCGGCCCGTCGAGCGAGCGCTCGCTTCGGGCACGGACATGATCTTCGACATCGACTACCAGGGCACGCGCCAGGTCCGGGCTACCATGGGCCAAGACGTCGTAACGGTGTTCATCCTGCCGCCCTCCATTGCGGAGCTGAAGCACCGGTTGGAGCGGCGCGCGGAGGATACGCGCGAGACCATCGACAAGCGTCTGGGGAATGCGCGGATCGAGATCGAGCGCTGGAGCGAGTACGACTACGTGGTCGTGAACGAGGACCTCGGCGCCTCGTTCGAGGGCCTCAAGGCAATCCTGTTCGCGGAGCGCCTCAAGCGGGAACGGCAAGTGGGCCTGACAGGGTTCGTGGACGAGCTGCTCTCCGAACAGGTCGGCTGAAGCCGCAGGCTCCGGCTAGACGCGGGTGCCGCCGAACTCGGCCTCCATCTCGCGCCGGGTTCGCACGGCGAGATCGGCGTCATCGATCTCCACGTCGCGCCACCGGAGAGGGTTGCCTTCGGCAACCGCGCTCCTCAGCCTGACATTCTGCGCCAGGCCAAGCGGAAGGTAGCCCTCGGCAAGCGAGCGTTTGGCTGGACATTGCCGCCCCCACACCAGGAACCCGCCTTCGCCGTCGAGCACCTCGCCCGCGGCAAGGTTCCTTTTCGCGGTCGCCACCACGTCGGAGTTGAAGCAGACCGGCGAGCCCGTAGGCTCGCGGCGGAGCGCGGCCGAGGCGACCGAGATGCCGAGCTCGAGGCCGATCATGTGCGTCGGCCGATACATTGAGGCATAACGGCCCGAGCTGTCCTGCAGCATGTGGTATTCGGCGAAGCAGCGTCGGGCGTAGTCGCTCTCCGCCTCGATCACGACATAGGTGCCCATGGCGAGGTGGTGCGGCACGTCGCGGCCGTCCCGGTACACCGACGAGGTCACCTCCGTGACGCCGGCCCGCTCCAGCGTACCGCCGCTTTCGCGCGGCTTGCACACCTCAGCGAGCTCGAAGCGGGTCGCCGGCGGGAAGGCGAGACCCTCGGATTGCGCCTCCAGCCCGGTCGCGTTTCAGACGGCCGTCATCTCGATCCCAGACTTCGTCCCGTCCACGAAGGAGTTGAACATCTTCGGGTTGATCGAGCCGCGGTCCTCGATGTTCAGGTACTGATCGAGGATGTCCCAAACCGTGTCGGGATTGGATGCGTGGTAGGTCGGCAAGTAGCGCGTGCCCTTGCCGGCGGCCACGACCCGGAATCCGGCCGCCCGCGCCCAGTCCACCTGCTCGCAGATGAGGGCCGGCTGGTCGCCCCAGGCAAGCGAATACACCACGCCGGCCTGCGCGGCACGCCGGGCGAGAATCGGTCCGGCCAGCGCATCCGCCTCGACATTGACCATGACGATGTGCTTGCCGGCTGCAATCGCCGCCATGCAGAAGCGGATGCCGGTGCGCGGATCGCCTGTTGCTTCGACGATCACCTCGATCGCGGGATGCCGGATCAGTGCCTCTGCATCATCGACAATCGCCGTGCAGCCGGATCCGGCTGCGTGATCGATCGACTCCGCCGCGTATTGCTCAGGTGGCCAGCCCGCTCCGGCGATCTGGGAACGGGCACGCTCGACATGGAGGTCCGCCACCCCGACGAGGTGCATGCCCGCGGTCACCCGGACCTGAGACATGAACATGGTGCCAAACTTGCCCGCACCGATCAGCCCGACCGTAACGGGGCGGTCTCCGGCGGCGCGTTCGCGCAGCATGCGGCTGAGGTTCATAGGCGTTTCCCGGTCGCGCTCTCCGGCGCGGCCCGAGTTCGGGGGAGCCGCCCCAGCCTGTCAAGCGAGCGCGTTCGCAAGCGCCACAAAGCCGGCGACGGGGACCTCTTCCGCGCGCGCCGTTCCCTCGATCCCAGCGGCGTCGAGGAGCTCCATCGGCTCTCGCCCTAGCCCCTTGAGGCTCTGTCGGAGCATCTTGCGCCGCTGGCCGAAGGCGGCGCGGGTCACGCGCTCGAGCGCCCCGACGGAGCAGGGCAGTGGGTCGAGCCGCGGCTCGATCTGCACGACGGCCGATGTCACCTTCGGGGGCGGTACGAAAGCCTGCGGCGAGACCTCGAACAGGATGCGGCAGCGGGCCCGCCAACCGCAGAGAACTCCGAGACGCCCGTAATCGCCGGGCTCGCTCTCGTCCGCGACGATGCGATCCGCAACCTCTCGCTGGAACATCAGCGTCGCGCTCACCCAGGGCGGCGGCCAGTCCCGGATCGTCAGCCACTTGATCAGGAGCGCCGTCCCGACATTGTAGGGCAGGTTCGAGACGATCCTGGCCGGGCGTGTCCCTGAGAAGACCTGTGCCGGATCCAGGTCGAGCGCATCGGCTTCGATCACCTCGAGCCGACCAGGGTAATGGGCGGCAATCTCGGCCAGCGCCGGCAGGCAGCGCCGGTCTCGCTCGATTGCGATGACCCGCTCGGCGCCTTCACTCAGCAACGCACGCGTGAGCCCGCCCGGTCCCGGCCCAACCTCCAGGACCTCGTGCCCGGCGAGAGGGCCCGCCGAGCGCGCGATGCGCCCAGTCAGGTTCAGGTCGAAGAGGAAGTTCTGCCCGAGCGCCCGCTTCGGCATGAGGTCGTGGCGGCGCACCACCTCCCGCAGCGGCGGAAGCTCGTCCGGTTCGCTCACGACAGATGAGCGGTGTTTGCGGCGAGCCGCGCCGCAAGCCGCAGAGCAGCCAACAGGCTGTCCGGCCGCGCGACCCCGCGACCGGCGATGTCGAATGCGGTGCCGTGGTCGGGTGAGGTGCGGATGAAGGGAAGCCCGAGCGTGACGTTCACACCCTCGTCGAAGGCGATCGTCTTGATCGGGATGAGGGCCTGATCGTGGTACATGGCAAGCGCTGCATCGTATCCACGTCGCGCACGCGGGTGAAACATCGTGTCGGCCGGCCAGGGGCCGGATGCGTCTATGCCTTCCGCCCGAAGCTTCGCGATCGCAGGCACGATCACGTCGCGATCCTCCCTGCCCATCGTGCCGGATTCGCCCGCGTGTGGGTTGAGTCCCGCGAAAGCCAGCCGCGGCGATTCCAGCCGGAAGCGGAGACGCAGTTCCGTCGCGACGATGCGCCCGGTCTCGACGATCAGATCCTCGGTCAATGCCGTTGGGACTGCCTTCAGCGGGATATGCACCGTGACGGGCACCACGGCGAGCTCCTCGCACCAGAGCATCATCACCGGATGCGGCGCCGGCTTGCCAGGCTTCGCGGCAAGCACGGCGAGGAATTCGGTATGGCCCGGATGGCTGAATCCGGCCTCGTAGAGCACATGCTTGGCGATCGGGCAGGTGACGATGCCGAGCGCCTCGCCCGACTGCGTCAGCTGGACCGCGCGTTCGATCGACTGGACCGTTCCCTGGGCCGTGGCCGGGTCAGGCCGCCCGGGTTCAGCCGTGACCTCGGTGGAAAGCGGCACGACGGGCAGCGCCTCGTCGAAGATTTCGGCCGCCCGCTCAGGCGAGGCGGACTGGATCGGCACCTCGATGGCGAGGCGCTTCGCCGTGCGGGCGAGGAAGACCGGATCGGACAGGATGAAGAAGGGCGGCAGCCCGGCCTCACGCCGCGCGAGCCAGGCCTTGAGCGCGATCTCGGGACCGATTCCGGCCGGGTCGCCCTGCGTCAGGGCAAGGGCGCGTGCCATCGGCTCAGCGCTGAGACGGACAGAGCACCGTCAACGGCTGGAGACGCCGTCCGACGTGCTGGCCGAGCCGAGCGATTGGGCGAAGCTCGCCTGCCCGAGCGACCTCAACTCGAGCCGGACGAGCAGGGTCCTATCGGTATCGCGCTCGCCGGTCGCAGCCGTGCGCGGCGTCATGGCGTAGTTGATGCTGAAGGTCGTGCACTCGTCCCGGTACCCGAGCGTAAGGGCGGCCTGGGCGACCGTGTAGAGGTCGGCGCGGTTGTAAACCGTCGTGTTGGCGAGCACCTGCCCGCCGCGGGCGAAATTCGTCCCGTAATTGCGCAGGTATTCCTCGCGTGAGTCGAGATAGCGATCCAGATCGAACAGCACGGACCCGCCGACCGACCAGTTCGGCGTGATGTTCCACGCTGCTGCCGGCTGCAGGCCCTCACGCCGGTGCGAGTAGCCGATCGCCGGCTGCGCCCGATAGTAGACGTAGGTGAGCGAGCCGGTGACCGGGATCCACGGGTTGAAGTTCGCGACCGCCTGCGTCTCGAAGCTGTTCACGGAGAAGTCGGAATTGTCGAAGCGCCCGCGCGTGATCAGGGAGAAGTTCTGCGTCGGGTTCACCTGGACCCGGCCCACGAAATCCGATGCGCGCGTATCCAGGCCGGATTGCAGGCCGGTGTTGAGGATGTCGGGCACCGCGTAGGAGTTGCTGCCGGCCACCTGGTAGGACTGGCCGAAAAGTGCGTTCGCGGTCCAGCCCGAGGGGGCGAGGAAGTTGTACTGCATCCCGAGATTGGCGCGGACGCCGCCCTCGGCGCGGTCGTAGCCGGAAAACTTGTCCCAATCGAACAGGTTGGTGTCGTCGTAGACGAGGCTGTGAGCATCCTCGTTGGGCAGTGTGCCGATCCTGGCCTCGTTCGGGCGCGCGATGATCTGGCCGATAGGGGTCAAGGTATGCGTGCCGAGGCTGCCCGCATTGGCCACGAACGGAAAACGATATTCGAGGCCGACGGCCGGCATGGCCCGGCCGACGAATTCCTGGTTCGGGTTGATGAAGTTCGCGACCTGGGCGTTCTGGAAGCCGGTCGTGTCCGGGCTGTTGAAGAAGCCGTCGGTGCGCAGATAGGTGAACGGCGTCCAGACCTGGCCGACATCGTCAACGAAGGCGCGCCGCCACGACACCTCGGCCGACACACGCGAGAAGTCCCCTGCAAGGCCACGGACCAGGCAGACACCGCGCTGGAACACCACGCAGCTCTGGTAGGCCGCGGTGGTCCCTCCCGACGTGTACGGGAATGAGAGGTTCGTGAACGAGGTTGGATCGTACTGGGTGGCCTGCCGATACAGGCTCGTGAAGTTGAACTGGAAGCGCAACTCGCCCCCGACCGGCTCCGGGCCGTTCACCCGCTTGTCGTAGTCGAGCACCGGCGCGACGAAGGGGATCTGCTTCTGCCAATCGGATTGGGACAGGCCTTGGAAATGGAAGCCCCGCAGGTCGAAGAACGACCGATCGCCGACGCCGCGCAAGAACGCCTGCGAGGTCGATTCGAGCAGGAGATAATTCGAGGCGAGCGTGTCGCTGCGCAGCTTGTAGTTCTGCAGGAACCATTTGTCGGACAGGAGGGCGATGTTCCAGCCGAAATGCCACTGCTCGTTGATGTTGAATCGGCCGTTCGTTTCGACCATGCCGCGCGACTCGCGGTTCCCGGGCCCGAGCGGTGCCGGCAGGAAGGCCGACTGGCCCTGCTGGAAGATGCCGGCTGCCCGAATGTTGTAGGAGCCGGTGAGCAGGCGCTGGCGCCATTCCGCCTGCATCAGCACGCCCTGGCGGGAATAGAGGGTCGGCTGGACGGTGAGGTCGCGATCCGGCGCGACGGCCCAGAAGTATGGAATGCCGACGCCGAAGCCGAGCGCGGTCGAGTGGATGAAATGGGGTGCGAGAAAGCCGCTCATCCGCTTCACGGTCGGATCGGCCGTCCAGAAATACGGGATGGAGGCGATCGGAACGCCGAGGAATTCGATGCTCGCGTCCTCGTAGTAGATCGTCCGTTCCTGGTTGTTGTGAACGATCCGGGCGGCCTTCACCTGCCAGAGCGGCGGCCGCTCGGGGTTCTCGCGGCAGGGCTCGCACGCCGTGTAGGTGCCGCGCAGGAAGGTGGTGGTCTCGCCGTCGACGCGCTCCGCACGGGCGGCGGACAGTCGCGTGCGCAGGGTCTCGCCCCGGTCCTCGGCCGTCTGCTCGACGCGTAAAGAGTCTATAAACCCTGTTTTGAAATCATCCGTGAGCTCGAATCGGGTGCCGGTCGTGACCGCGCCGCTCGGATCGGTCAGGCGGACATTTCCCTCGGCATAGACCCGGCTGTTTGTCCGGTCATAGATGACCCGGTCTGCCTGGAGGGTGCGGCCCTGGTAGTTGAGCTCGACGTCGCCGGACGCCGACACGGTGTTGCGGTCGTTGTTGTAGACGATCTCGCGGGCGTCCACGAGAAGACGCGAATCGGACTTGCCGGCCGCGCGCTGCTGACGCTGCGCCAGCAGGTCGTTCATGGTTCCCTGCGCGGACGCAGGGGAGGGCAGGGCGGCGAGGAAGCTCGCCACCGCGATCGCCAACCCCGCGATCGTGCCCTTGAGACGCCGCATCCTCGCTCCTCGGCTGGCCCGAAGCATCGGCTCAGCCATCCTCTTGGTACAACAAGGCCAAGCTTCCGAGCAAACTTCCGAGTGCCGCAGGAAGCCAAGCCGCGACGGCCGGACGAACAAGGCTCGCGTTGCCCAAATCGCGCATGAGCTCGGTCGCCACATACAACAGGAACCCTGCCGCGACCCCGCTCAGCATCATCTTCGAGACACCGCCGAAGCGGAAAAAGCGAAGCGAGACCGACGCCGCCACGAACACCATCGCCACAAAGAGAAGCGGACGGGCGATTAAGATGTCGTATTGCAGCCGATACCGCGTCGCGTCGAGGCCTGCGCTCTCCCGGCGCGAGATCGTGTCGGATAGTTGCCAGAACGGCACGGCCTCGGGCGGCGTGATCCGCTGCCCGATCTGGCTGGGGTCGAGGTTCGAGGCCAGGAGGTAGGTCGAATAGACCTGCGGCTCTTCGAACGTCGTGAACACCCGGGCGTCCCGGAACTCCCAGTAGCCGTCCCGGAGGGTCGCGTCCGGAGCTTCGACGCGCTCGACGAACTTGCCCTGCCCGTCGAACACGAAGGCGGAGATGCCGGTGATCGTTCGGGTTGCGCCGACACCGGCCTCGGCCTTGACCACGGCATGTCCGTCGACGCTGCGCTGCTGGATCCAGAGGTCCTGCCCTGTTCCCTTCATGCGTCGCCCGAACAGGTTCGCCTCCAGGCGGTTTGCCTCCTCCTTCAGGCTCGCGGAAACCGGATTATAGGCGAGCACCGTCATGGTCCCGAGTGCCAGCGCCACGAGGATGCCGGGCTGCAGGAACTGCCAGGCCGAGATCCCGGCCGCTCGCGCAACGACCAGCTCAAGCCTCCGGCTAAGCTGAAGCAGGGTCGCCATGGAGCCGAACAGGACCGAGAAGGGGAAGACCTGCTCGGCAATGGCCGGGGTTCGGTAGAGCGATAGCTTGGCCATCAGGGCGGGAGTCGCGCCCTCCGTGTCTCCGGCGCGCCGCATGAGTTCGACGAGGTCGAGCGTGAACACGAGGCCGAACACGGTCGCGAAGACGATGAGGATCGTCTTCAGGAACCGCAACGATATGTAGCGGCCGAGTGTTGCCCCGAGCAGCATGTCAGGCCCGTCGGAGCCGCAGCCGCGCGGGCGCGATACCGGCCATTCGGCGTCTCGCGTCTGCGCCGAGCCGGCCCAGCGCTGCCAGCAGCCGGGGGCCGCCTGCGACAATGGCGATCGAGAGTGCAATCGCGCCGAGCGGAAGGCCATAGATGAGCCAGACTGCGCCGGCCGAGCGCGCGGCTGCGCTGGTTGCCGCGAAGACGGCGATCCTCAGCGCTACGACGGCGACGATCGCACCGACGACGGCAGCCCCGCGGCCCTGGCGGGTCGTGCGTGGATCTCCCAACGCGGCAAATGCGATGAACACGGAGGCGAGCGGAAAGAGCCACGCCGAGAGGCGGTCGTGCAGCTCCGAGCGGAAGCGGCCCGGCTGTGCCTTGTAGAGGGTCTCGTTGACGTCCGGCATGATCAGGTCGCCCGTCGAGCGTTCGCGCGGCTTGTAGACGAGCTCCGCCGCCTCCTGGTTGAGCGCCGACAGGTCGATCGCGTAGCGCTCGAATGTGACGATGGAAGAATCCACGGCGTTGGGGCGCTGGCGGTGGACGCTTCCATTCTGCAGCACGAGGTAGGATCCGCCATTGTGGTCGACGGCCTGCCCACGCTCGGCGATGTAGACGGTGGTCCGTCCTTCTTCGCGGCGGTCCTGCAGGAAAATGCCGAGAAGCGCCCCGCCCGCACGTTCGCGGTAATGGAAGGTCACGCCGTTTTCGAGGGTCGTGAACTGCCCCTCCTGGGCGATGTTCGCCAGGAAATCGGCCCGGATGCGCG
>CAXUKK010000087.1:7477-9172 GCA_964251455.1 uncultured Enterovirga sp. | reverse complement strand
CTTCTGCTCGCGCTTGCGGCCGGTGAAGACCACCTTGTCGGCGTTGATGACGACGACGTTGTCGCCGCAATCGACGTGGGGCGTGTAGCTCGGCTTGTGCTTGCCGCGCAGCCGCATCGCGATGATCGTGGCGAGGCGCCCGACAACGAGGCCCTGGGCGTCGATGACGACCCACTTCTTGTCGACCTCGGCCGGCTTCAGGGAAAACGTCTTCATGGGTTCTTCCGGGGCGGTGGTGACCGCCGAAAAGCAAAGCCGCCGCAAAGGCGCGACGGCGAACGCTGTCGATCTAGGCGCAGAGGCCCCGCCCGTCAAGCACAATCTGGCGTAGGCGAAATCGCAAAATTCGTTTTACGCCAGTTACTTAGGGATGTGAGGTAGCTGGATACCGCTACTTCCTCGGTGGGATCGAGTAGGTTCCTGTCGCGTGACAGACGGGTTCCTCCTGGCCGTCGCTGAAGAGACTGACCTCTCCCACGGCAAGCCGCGCCCCGAGCTTGAGCAGCCGGCACTCGGCGACGAGGTCGCGCGGCTCGGGCCTGCGCAGGAAGTTGAAATTCAGGTTGGTCGTCACCGCCAGGCCGACCGGCCCGATATGCGCGAGGATCACGACATAGAGGCCGATATCGGCGAGCGTCATCATAGAGGGGCCGGAGAGCGTCCCGCCTGGGCGGATATGGCGTTCGCCGGCGTTCATGCGCATGCGCGCCGTCCCGGGCCCGACGGCCTCCACGTGGAAGATCTGACCGTCGAGATGGATCTGCGGGAACTCGCGGTCCAGGAAGGCCGTGACCTCCCCGGCCGTCATCAGCGGCTGCATGGCGTTCCCCCTGCGCAATCTCCGTCGGGCTTGCAGCACGCTCCCGCGGCTCCGACAATAGCGTCATGCCCTCAGCAGCCCGACCGTCACGATGAACGCGCAGCCGACGCTCGTCCCCTCCCCTCTCCGGCGCATCGACCGCGACGGTATCGCGGTGCTGACGCTCGATCGGCCAGGCGCGCGCAATGCCTTGTCCGAGGGACTGATCGCGGCCGTGAGCGCGGAGCTTGATGCGATCGGTGCCGATCGGCGGATCAGAACCGTCGTGCTCGCTGCGAGCGGTCCCGTGTTCTCGGCGGGCCACGACCTGAAGGAGATGACGGCCCACCGATCTGATCCCGATCGTGGCCGGGCCTATTTCACCGACATTCTCGGGCGCTGCGCCGCCATGATGAAGCGCGTCGTCCGCCTGCCGCAGCCCGTGATCGCGGCCGTCGAAGGCGTGGCGACCGCGGCTGGATGCCAGCTCGTCGCGAGTTGCGATCTGGCGGTCGCGGGATCGGCCGCCCGCTTCTCGACCCCCGGCGTGCATATCGGGCTGTTCTGCTCGACCCCGATGGTGGCGCTGTCGCGGAACGTCGCGCCGAAACATGCGATGGAGATGCTGCTCCTCGGCGAGATGATCGCGGCCGAGGACGCGGCCCGGATCGGGCTGGTGAACCGTGTCGTGCCTGCCGGCAGGGCCCTGGACGAGGCACACCGGATGGCGGAGATCATCGCGTCGAAGTCGGCCCACACGATGCGGGTCGGCAAGCGCGCGTTCTACGAGCAGGCCGAGATGAACCTTGACGATGCCTACGCCCATGCCTCGCGCGTGATGGTCGACAACATGCTGGCGCGCGATGCGGAAGAGGGCATCGGAGCCTTCGTCGAGA
>CAXUKK010000087.1:0-7467 GCA_964251455.1 uncultured Enterovirga sp. | reverse complement strand
GGTCTGGACCGAGGCGTAGCCATGTCCGACGCCCTGCCCGGGCTGCCCCGGCACGACAGCTATCCCGACAGCGCAATCCGCGAGGTCCTGAAGACGGTCAAAAGCATCGCCATCGTCGGCGCCAGCAACAACCCGGCGCGGCCAAGCTACATCGTCGTCAAATACCTGATCGAGCGCGGCTTCGATGTCATTCCCGTCAATCCTCGCCTGGTTGGTCAGGACCTGCTCGGCGCAAAGACCTATGCGCGACTGGGCGATATCGGACGGCCCGTCGACATGGTGGAGATCTTCCGCAGCTCGGCCGATGCCGGCGGCGTCACGGACGAGGCCCTGGCGCTCGAGCCGCTGCCGAAGGTCATCTGGATGCAGCTTTCCGTCCGGGACGATGCGGCGGCCGAGCGGGCCGAGGCAAAGGGCGTCCAGGTGATCATGAACCGCTGCCCGAAGATCGAGTACGGCCGCCTCTCGGGCGAGATCGGCTGGCAGGGGATCAACTCGCGGATCTTGTCGTCGAAGCGCCCTGCCTTGGCGGGCAAGGGTTTTCAAAAGCTCTCGATCGACCGCAAACTCTAGAACGAAGAGGGGCGAGCCGCTGCAAAGCGGCCCGCCCGATTGTCGGCTACCAGCGGCGACAGACGCGGACCTTGCGCAGCCGCGGCCCGAACGCGGTCCGCACGCGCGTGACCTGGATGCGACACACCGGACCACGCCGGACCATCCTGCGATCGTAACCTGGGCGATTGCGCATGGTCGCCCGGCCCATCCCTTGGCGCGGCCCTTCAAAGCCGCCCCGTGCGCCCATCCCGCGCTCGGTTGGACGGGCACCCCGCTCCATCCGGCCCTGTCGACCGCCTTCGGTTCCTACGGCCGCGCCACCACCGTCGCGGCCGCCGGACATGCCGGACCGTCCACCTGCGGCCCCGTCCGGGCCTGCTCCGCCCGTCGGGGCCTGTGTCGCACCGGCAGCAGCACCCGTTGGGGCGCGTGCCGCTCCGCCCGCAGCCGTTCCGGACCGAGATCCGCCGCCAGGAGCTGCCGTTCCCGCTCCGCCGCCCCCCGATCCCGCCGCACCGGACGGTGCGCCCGACGCCGCGCCGCTGGGAGCGGCACCCGGTGTAGCGCCGCCGCCTGGTGCGCCGGCGCCAGGAGCTGTCTGCGCCCAGACGAAAGCAGCGCTGCCGAGAAGGCAGCTTGCCGCGAGCGCCGGCAATGTCAGATGTCGAAAAGCCATCGAAGTCTCCTCTGGCGCGTGCTGCGCCGCGTTTCCCCTCAGGCACGAACGGGAGAGGCGACGCGCTGTTCCGCGCTCGCCCCGGAGCCGTCCGATGAAGAACCTTCGGGGGGAGCTGGCCGGCCCGCGTTGCGGACCAGCCGCGCTCAGCGCAGCTTGAATTCCGGCGCCTGCTTGATCTCGGCCTGGGTGGCGCGGATCTCGGCATGGGTCAGGTCGCCGCCGGGCGGGACCAGCACGGCGGTTGCGCGCTCGGTCGGCACGGCCGCGCCGACGGTACCCGTGGCGGCGTTGACTGTGCCGCTGCTCTGATCGGCGGTCGACTTCAGGACCTCGTTGCTGACATTCGCGCCCGGCATCCGCTCGGATCTGTCGGGCGGCGTCGTGCCGGGCCCCGTCTCCTTCGTCGGTGCCACGCTTGCACCGAGGTCGGACTGGCGGGTGACGTCGCCCGTGTTCCACAGCACCTCGCCGAAGGGGACGGCAACATGCCGCTCGCCGATGCCGAGAAGGCCGCCCACCCCGATGACAACGGCGTGGACCTTGCCGTCCTTGTCGAGCAGGAGATCCCGCACTTCGCCGAGCCGCGTATGATCCTGGCCGATCACGGCGATCCCGGTCGCCTTGGTCAGGCGGAACAGGTTCGGCGGCGCGTCGGCCAGGAACTCCGGCGTGGCCGCGGTGCTCTGGGCGAAGGCGGGAGACATCGCGGCACCCACGATGGAAAGCGCCACGACGAGCGATGATCTGAGCATGATGTCCCGGGTCCGGCAGATGGTTGGTGGGACAATGGGCTGGAGGGCGCCGGGTTCAGGCGGGCTGCTCAATCTGTCAGGTAGGCGGCCGCGATCGCCAGGAAATCGCCGGCAACAAGGCTGGCACCGCCGACGAGAGCACCATCGACATTCGGCACGGATAGCAATTCCCGCGCATTCGCGGGCTTCACGGAGCCGCCATACAGGATGCGCACGCCTGCCGCCTCGGTCTCGCCGAGGAGCCCGGCGAGCTCGCTGCGAATCCGGGCATGCATCTCGGCTACGTCGGCCGTTGTCGGCGTTAGGCCGGTGCCGATCGCCCAGACGGGCTCGTACGCGACCACCAGGTCTGTCGCCTGAGCGCCCTTCGGAACCGAGCCGCGAAGCTGGCCCGCGACGGTCTCGAGGGCCCTTCCCGCCTCGCGCTCCTCTTGTGTCTCACCGACGCAGACGATCGCCGTGATCGCCGCACGCTTTGCCGCCTTTGCCTTGCACCGGATGTCCTCGTCGCTTTCGCGATGGTAGGCGCGCCGCTCCGAGTGGCCGAGGATGACGTAGCTCGCGCCGAGGTCGCCCAGCATCTCGGCCGAGACGTTGCCCGTGAAGGCGCCCGAGGCCTCCGCGTGCGAATCCTGGCCGCCGATGGCGACGCGGGTGCCGACGGCGGAGACGGCACACATGTAGAGGAGCGTGGCCGGCGGGCAGACGAGGAGATCGACCTTGTCTTTCAGGGCGGGCGAGTAGCCGTCGGCGATCTCTCCGACGAGTTTCAGCGAGCTTCTCAGCCCGTTCATCTTCCAGTTTCCCGCGACGAGCGGACGCGGCTTTGCGATGGTCATCGATGTCCCCCGGGATCGGCGCGCCGTAACAGAGCCGTTCCGGCGCGGCAACGCTTTGTCGCCACGGCCTTTTCCCGCTTCCCCGCATGGGCTATCGCGACCGGAACGCGTGCGAAGGTGAAGAATGCTGCAAGGGATCAACAGGATCGGGCGGAGCTGGGTCGGCCGCGTCGTCGTGACCGTGCTGTTCGGCTTCCTGATCGTCAGCTTCGCGATCTGGGGCATCGGGGACATCTTCCGTGGCCAGGTGCGCACGCAGGTCGCGACCGTCGGCAAGCAGGACATCACGGCCGAGGCGTTCCGCACCGCCTACCAGTCCGAGTTGCAGAACCTGATCCGGCGCACGCGCCAGACGATCACGCCCGACCAGGCGCGGGCACTCGGGCTCGACCGCAGCGTGCTCGCACGGCTCGTGACGGAGGCCGCGATGGACCAGCAGGCCCGTACGCTAAAACTCACCGCTTCCGACCAGCAGATCGTCGGAGCGATCCAGAACGATCCAAGCTTCAAGGGCCCGAGCGGCCAGTTCGACCGTGGCCAGTTCGCCGAGCTCCTGCGCTCGAACGGCCTGACCGAGTCGCAATATGTCCGCGACCAAAAGTCAGTCTCGACCCGGCTGCAGCTCGCCGAATCCGTGTCTGGCGACCTGCCGGTTCCGATCGCGATGCGCGAGGCCGTCCACCGTTTCCAGACGGAACGCCGCGGTTTCGACTACGTCGCGCTTACGCCGGCCCAGGCCGGGGAAGTCGCGCCTGCCACGGACGCGCAGCTCCAGACCTTCTTCGACGACCGCAAGGCGACCTACCGGGCGCCGGAATACCGGGCTTTCACCTACCTCGTGCTCGACGCGGCAGCCTTGGCGAAGCCCGCCGCGATCAGCGACGAGGATGCACGACGCGCCTACGATCGCACGGCCTCGACGAAGTTCGGCACGCCCGAGCGCCGGACGGTCCAGCAGATCGTGTTCCCGACCATCGAGGAGGCGAACGCCGCCGGCGAGAAGCTGAAGGGCGGCACCAGCTTCGATGACCTAGCCAAGGAGCGCGGCATCGACGATGCCACGCTGAACCTCGGCACCTTCACCAAGGGCGAGATGCTCGACCCGGCGGCCGCCGAGGCAGCGTTCGGGCTCGTGGAAGGGACCCTGAGCAACCCCGTCGCCGGCCGGTTCGGATCGCTGATCCTGCGCGTGACGAAGATCGAAGCCGGCGCGCAGAAGCCGTACGCGGATGTCGCGGATGAGGTGAAGCGCGATCTCGCGACGGAGCGTGCCCGCGCCGAGATCCAGCAGGTACACGACGCGATCGAGGACCAGCGCGCCGGCGCGAAGCCGCTGGCGGACATCGCCAAGGAGCGCGGCCTGCCGCTCGCGACCGTACCACCGATCGAGCGCACGGGCCGGGACAAGGCGGGCAACCTCCTCGGCAACATTCCCGAGGCCACGACCTTGATCCCGGCCGTCTTCAGGTCGGATGTCGGGGCCGACAACGAGGCGCTCCGGACACCCGGCGAAGGCTACATCTGGTACGACGTGACTGGCGTCGAACCTGCCCGCGAGCGGACGCTCGCCGAGGTCAAGGACCGCGTCGCCGAAGATTGGAAGACCGATGAGGTCTCGCGCCGGCTCGCCGACAAGGCGCGCGAGATGGTCGCGAAGCTGAATGGCGGCGCAGAGATGGCGGCGCTCGCGATCGAAATCGGCCTCACGCCAGTTACGGCGAACGACGTCTCCCGCGCCAACCCGCGGCCCGACCTCGGCCGCCCTGTCGTGACACGCGCTTTCGCGACGCCCGTCGGCAAGGCCGCCGACGCCGGGACCGAGACCGGCCGGGTCGTGTTCAAGGTGACGTCGGCCAGCGTGCCGCCGTTCGTGACCAGCACGCAGCAGGCTTCGACGATGGAAGACCAGCTTCGCCAGGCGCTCGCGGAGGATATGCTCGCCGAGTACCTCGGTGAGATCGAGAAGCAGATCGGGGTCAGCACCTATCCGGAGAATATGCGCCGGGCGATCGGCGGCGAGAGCTAGGTGCGGCGCGGTCTCCCGCATGCCTGAATACCGCCATCGGGAGACCTTCGCGGAGCGCTACACGGCGGGCCGGCCGTTCGCCGTGTGGGCCAGGATGGATGGCGACCTCCTGACTGCCGTCGCGGCCTTCATGAAGCTGCGGGCGGCAGGACCGGGACCGGCCTTTCTGCTCGAATCGGTCGAGGGCGGCGCCGTGCGCGGCCGCTATTCGATGATCGGGGTCTCGCCGGACCTGATCTGGCGCGTTCGGGACGGCATGGCGGAGCTTAATCGCGGAGCGCTGACCCAACCCGATGCCTTCGTGGCGGAGCCGGATCGCCCCCTCGCCAGCCTGCGCCGCCTCGTCGCGGAGACGAGCTTCGACTTGGACGAAGGCCTGCCGCCGATGTCGGCCGGGCTGTTCGGCTATCTCGGCTACGACATGGTCCGCGAGATGGAGCGGCTCGGCCCGGCGATGCCGAGCCCGATCGGGGCGCCGGACGCAATCATGGTGCGGCCCACTGCCATGATCGTGTTCGACAACCTGCGCGACGAGATCTCGATCATCCACACCGTCCGGCCCGATGCCGCGAGGAATGTCGATGCCGCCTATGATCTCGCGACGGCCCTCGTCGCCGAGGTGATCGGCTGCCTGGAGGCACCGCTGGCGGTCGAGCCCGTGCCGAGGCCCACCTCCGGGATCGGTGCGCCGGTCTCGAACATGGGACCTGGCGAATACGAGGCGTTGGTCGCACGGGGGAAGGAGTACATCCTGGCCGGCGACATCTTCCAGGTCGTGCTGTCGCAGCGTTTCGAGGCGCCCTTCCCGCTGCCGGCGCTCGCCCTCTATCGCTCGCTCCGGCGCATCAACCCGGCGCCCTTCCTCTGCTACCTCGACTTCGAGACGTTCCAGGTCGTCTGTTCGAGCCCGGAGATCCTCGTCAGGGCCCGCAAGGGCCGGGTCACCGTCCGGCCGATCGCCGGCACGCGGCCGCGTGGCGCGACGCCGGCCGAGGATGAAGGTCTCGCCGACGATCTCCTGGCTGATCCGAAGGAGCGGGCCGAGCATCTCATGCTGCTCGACCTCGGGCGCAACGACGTCGGCAGGGTCTCCGAGCTCGGCACGGTCGAAGTGACCGACAGCTTCTTCATCGAGCGCTACAGCCAGGTCATGCACATCGTATCGAATGTCGAGGGACAGCTACGCTCCGACCGCGACGTGCTCGACGCGCTGGTCGCCGGCTTCCCGGCCGGCACTGTGTCGGGCGCTCCGAAGGTCCGGGCGATGCAGATCATCGACGAGATGGAGCCCGACGGCCGCGGCCCCTACGCGGGCTGCATCGGGTATTTCGGCGCAGACGGCCAGATGGATACCTGCATCGTGCTGCGCACGGCCGTCGTGAAGGACGGCCGGATGTACGTGCAGGCCGGAGCCGGCATCGTGCACGATTCGGATGCGTCGTCCGAGCGGCAGGAATGCGAGAACAAGGCGCGGGCTCTATTTCGCGCCGCCGAGGACGCGGTGCGCCGAGCCGGTTTCGGCAACTAGCCGGCGGGAACTAGCCGCCGCCGCCGCGGCTTGAAATCGCGGTCTTGACGCCTTCGATGAGCGCCGTCGGGGTCGTGCCAAGCGCGCTCAGCCCAGATTTCACGGCCCAATAGGCGGAGATCAGGATCAGCGGCACGACGATCCAGCCGAGCACCTCCTCAAAGACACGCCGGCGTCGGCGCCGCTCCCAACGCTGCTCGCGCCAGCCCTTCTTGTGCCGCTGAGGCCGGGCCGGCTTCTCGTCGGACTGGCCGCCGGGCTGTGCCGGAACGGCCGCGGCGCTCGTCGCCGCGCCGAGCGAACCGCCGACACGGAACCGCATGCGCGACCAAGAACGCCGCAGCCGCGGCGCCGGCTTGCCCGGAGGAGCGGCAGGCCGCTCCTCCGGAGCCAGCGAGATGTCGACGCTGTCGCTCTTTGCCGTCACGACGCTCATGCTCTGACGAGCGGCACCTTCGGCACCGTCCGAATGGCGCCACCGCCGCCGCCGCTACCACCGGTGCCCGGGTTCTTCGGCTTCGGCGGCTTCTTGGCGAACGGCTTTGGCTTGCGCTTCGCCTTCTTCGCCTCGACGACCTTCTCCGGCTTCGGCGTCACCGGACCTTCCGGGTATTCGAGGCCGAGCGTCTGCTTCCCGGGCTCGCCTTGAGCAACGACGCGGACCGCGCCGCCGTTCTTCAGCTTCCCGAACAGGACCTCGTCCGCGAGCGGCGTCTTGATCGTTGACTGGATGAGGCGCGCCATCGGGCGTGCACCCATGGCCTCGTCGTATCCGTGCTCGCACAACCAGTCGCGTGCCTCGTCCGAGAGCTCGATGACCACGTTGCGGTCGGCGAGCTGGGCCTCGAGCTGCAGGACGAACTTGTCAACGACCTTGGCGACGACCTCCTTCGGCAGCCGGCCGAACGAGATGACCGAGTCGAGGCGGTTGCGGAATTCCGGCGCGAACAGCTTGTTGATCGCCTCGATGTCGTCGCCCTCGCGCTTGGAATTGGTGAAGCCGTAGGCCGCACGGGCGAGATCGGATGCGCCCGCATTCGTCGTCATGATGATGATGACGTTGCGGAAATCGACCTGCTTGCCGTTGT
>CAXUKK010000086.1:0-9194 GCA_964251455.1 uncultured Enterovirga sp. | reverse complement strand
CCCGAATCCAGCGTCGTCACGACCCCGTCGGATTTCGCCCGGCTGTTCCCGGCTACGGGCGGAGCGCTCTACGGGAGAGCCTCCCACGGCTGGATGGCTTCGTTCCAGCGCCCGGGATCCCGGAGCAGGATCCCAGGGCTGTACCTCGCGGGTGGGAGCACCCATCCGGGGCCAGGCCTGCCGATGGCGGCCCTCTCTGGGGTGCTCGCGGCCGAGAGCCTCGAGCAGGACTTCGCTTCGATGCGCCGGTCCCGCCGGGCGGCTACGCGTGGTGGTACATCGATGCGCTGAGCGACGACGGGCGCTTCGGGCTGACCGTCATCGCGTTCGTCGGCAGTGTCTTCTCGCCCTATTACGCCCTGGCGCGACGCGGCGGGCGACGACCCGATCCGCTGAATTTCTGCAGCCTAAACGTCGCGCTCTACGGCATCTCGGGACCATCCTGGTCGCTGACCGAGCGCGGACGGTCACGCCTCGACCGCGCCGAGACGACGCTTCAGATCGGCCCGAGCTCGCTCGCTTGGGACGGCACCACGCTCGAGATCCGCGTCGACGAGGTCACGGCGCCCCTGCCTCGCCGGCTCCGCGGCACCATCCGGGTCCACCCGCGCGCCATCTCGGACCAGACCTTCGATCTCGACGGCGCGGGTCGCCATCGCTGGCAGCCCGTCTCCCCATGCGCGCGCGTCGAGGTCGATCTCGCCGACCCGTCGCTGCGCTGGAGCGGGCACGGCTACCTTGACACGAACGATGGCGACGAGCCCCTCGCCGACGCCTTCTCGCAATGGCACTGGTCACGCGCCAGCCTGGAGCGTGGAACGGCTGTCCTCTACGACGTCACCCGCAAGGACGGATCCCAGGCCTCGGTCGCGCTCAGGTTCGATCCCTCCGGCACCGTGCTGGACGAAGAATCTCCTGCGGCGGCTCCACTCCCGAAAAGCCGGTGGCGCGTCGAGCGCGAAACACGGGCGGACGACGGCTATCGACCGTCTGTCCTCCACACGCTCGAGGACGGCCCGTTCTACGCGCGGTCGGTGCTGCAAAGCCGCCTATTCGGGCAACCCGTCACGGCCATGCACGAGAGCCTGTCGCTCGATCGGTTCAACAAGCCGTGGGTGCAGGCGATGCTCCCGTTCAGGATGCCGCGCCGCGCAAGCTAGGCCTCAACGCTTCGTATCGTCCATACCCAGGACGTGCGACGCGGCAGCGCGATTGCGGCGCTTGCGCAAGAAGTACACAAACGAACCGATCAGAACCAGCAAGACCGCAACCAGAGTGAACAGGTTTAAGCCGGACAGGAGTGCAGTATTGTCAGTCATGAGACGTTTCGTCCTTGTTCGAGAGCTGAGCGCGTAAGACGAACGTGCAAGCCTGGAAAGAGTTCGACCGTCTGAGTTTTACCGTGATCAGTGCTAGTTATGCGTCTCTCGCTTCCTTCGCGCCAAGTCGCGACGGGTTCGAAGAGCCTCCCAAACCGCCCAACCCAGAACGGCCCCGAAGACGAGGACCAACTCGATCAATCCGAAGGGCACATCGTCCATCTTGGTCGGAGCCGAGATCAGGCCGGACTGTGATTCGTACCCGGCGCTGCCTCCGCAAGCGTTGGCTCGCCAGCATCCGAGGATCCCACGATCCCGAGAGAACGGGCGAATGCCACGATCCGCTCTGCAACCTCCAGCGGACGCTCCTCGTGCGCCAGATGCCCGAGCCCGCGCAGTTCCTGGATGGTGGCCCCTGCGAGAAGCGAACGGACACGCTCGGCCGCCGAGGGAGGAATCGAGCGATCGTTGCCGCCGATGATCTGGAGCAACGGAACGGGAAGTTGGGGAAGCTCGCGCTCGAAGGCATCGAGGTCCCAATTCGCCATCATGCCGAGCGCCGCTCCGACATGGGACGGCGTCGCGACAAGCCGCTGGTAGAGATCGATCCCGGTCCGATCGAGGGTCGAGCCCTGGTCCGTGATCAGGCGCTCGACGGAACTTCTGCCAGACATGGTCGCGACGATGATCTGGGCCGCAAAATTGCTCGAGGCGAGCAGCTTGGCCAGCGGCGAGAAGAGGTGACCAGCGACACCGCGGAACCCCAGCAATGCGCCGTTCAGGCTGACGATCCCCTTGGGATGGATGCGCCCGTCGAGCGCCATCCGGCACAGGATGGCGGCGCCGGCCGAGTGCCCCACCGCAAGCGCCGGCTCCAGGTCGAGCGCGGCGAGAAGGGATCCAAGATCAGCTGCCATCCCGGGCAGGGACAATCTCCCGGACGAGGACGGCCGGGACGTGAAGGCGTGCCCCGGCAGGTCCGGGGCGACGACCGTGAAATGGCGCGCGAGGGCCGGCAACACGTCGCGCCAGGAATGGGTCGAGGCACCCATCCCGTGGGCAAGGACCAGAACGGGGCCCGAGCCGGCGACCTGGACGTGCCACGACAGGTTGCCCGCCTTCAGAAACCGCGAGGCCTCTCGGTTCGGCCAGTGCCGTCCATCACGCTCCCAGAGAAGGTCACGGCTCATCCGTTCCGCTTTCGGTTCATGGCCTCACCCTCCCGGGCGCCGCTGCCGCGAGTTCGTCGCGGACGATCCCGGATAGGCGCATGGCGTCGGCGGCCGGAAGCGGCACGTAGCGGGCTCCCATTGCGGCCGCGATGGCGGCAGCCGGAGGATGCGGACGCGGCGAGGTGTCGATGAACAGCACCGTGGCGCTCCCGGCGCGCAGACGCCGGGCCGCCGTGGCCGCGTCGGCGGTCGCACGCTCCCGCCCGCCGCTGCCGTCCCGCGCGACGTTCGCCCGCCCATCCGTGAGGAAGACCAGCACGGCGCTGCCACCCTGGCGCCCGATCGTGTCCGCGAGGTCGGCGGCGCCGTCGATCGCGGTTGCGAGCGGAGTGCCGCCGCCGCCCGGCAGCGCCGCGAGGCTGCGCTTCGCGCGAGTTAGCGAGCGGGTGGGCGGCAGCAACAATTCCGCCGCCGCGCCGCGGAATGCCATCAGGGCCACGCGGTCGCGCCTGACATAGCAATCGGCCAGGAGGAGCTCGATCGCGCCCTTGGCCTCGGCAAGCCGGTGGAAGGCGGCCGAGCCCGAAGCGTCCACGACGAAGATCGTGGTCGTCTCGGTCCGCCGCTTGAGTCGCGTGATCCGGAAATCGTCCTTGCGGACGGCAATGCGGGTGGTGGCGCCGGCTTCGCGCCGCAGCGGCTGCCACGGCGCGGCGGCCCGCAACGTCTCGACGAGGTTCAGCCTTGCGCCGCGCGACGGGTCGCCGCGCAACGAGCCGGCGGGGCGCCCGCGCCTGCGGTCGCGCCGCTCCGCTCCGGATCCGCTCTGGCCGGGCGTCCGGGCACGCGCTGCCGGTCCGGCGCGAAGCTCCGCCAGAAGGCCGGCAGGGATCGCGGCCTGCGTCGCGGCCAGAACGAGGTCGTCCAGCGCTGGCATCTCCTCCGCAGAGCGGCTCTCGTCCGGCTCACTCGCCTCCCCGCCCTCCGGCCGAGCCTCAGGCGCGGGGTCCTCCTCGGGTGGCGTCGCTGTCGCCTCTTGCGAAGGGCCGGGCAACCGGGTCGCGCGGCTGGAGAGAACCAGCCTCGCAGCCAGTGCCAGGTCCTCCGGCGTCACCTCGGCGCGGCCCGCCAGGGCAGCGGCGGCGCGCGCCGTTCGGATCGCGAAAACAGGCGCCCGCAGCGAGTCGATCCCGAACGACGACGCTGCTGCGCAGATGGCGGCAAAGCCGTCCGCGGGCACGGAAACCGCTGAAAAGCGATCTTTCGCGTCCTGCAACTCGGCAGGCGAAGGCAGCTGAACCGCCGCGCATCGCTGGATATCGCCAAGGTCGACGTGAAAGGCGAGACGATCCGCGAGCGCCGCCGGGATGCGCTCGTCAGCCTCGATCCCCTCATCCAGGGCAACGAGTGCGATCTTGGCCGAGGTGCCCATCGCGAGCGAGTCGCGTTGCGCCGGGACATCGCCGGTGTCGAGCACGGCCGTCAGCCTGGCCGCTGTCCCGGCGGCCAGGCGCTCCGCCGATGGCAACAGCACGACCCCGCCGTCCGCGGCGGCCAGGAGGCCGCGTTCGGCGACCGGTCGGCCGGCCCGGAGCGTGGCAGCCAAGTCGAGCCCCCCGAGAAGGCGTTCGTCGCTGGCGTGCAGCGGCACGCGCATCACGGGGCAGGATGGCGGCAGGACGGTCCGGAGCTGCGCGAACCAGGCGTCGCGCGCCGGCCCGATGCGGGCCCGCAGCCACACGCCGCCGAGCCCCGCCGGATCGACAGAGAGGAGCACGGCCGCCAGGCACGCATCCTCCCAGACGGTCGATCCGCCTGGCTGGACCGAGGAAGAAGGCGAGGCGTCCGGCAGGATCATGCGCCGAACAGCTCCTCGACGGCGCGCTCGACCCGCACCGTGGAGCCTGCCTCGTCCAGCGGATTGCGCCGCAGCCGATGACGGAGCGCGGATGTCGCGATGCGGCGCAGATGGTCGTTGCCGACCTCTGTCGCGGCCTCGAGACTCGCCAGTGCGCGCGCGGCGCGGACGAGGGTCAGCTCGCCGCGCAAGCCATCCGTGCCGAGCGCCATGCAGAGCCGCGCCGCCGTCTCCAGCATGGCATCCGACAGTGCGACGGATGCGAGCCGGGCACGAGCCGCGACGAGGCGGCGGCGGAGGCGCGCATCTTCCTTCTCCCACTGGGCCACGAAGGCGGTCGGGTCGCGGTCGAAGCTATCGCGCCGCCGCACGACATCGATCCGGGTCGGCAGGTCCGTCGGTGTCTTCACCTCCACCGACAGGCCGAAGCGATCGAGGAGCTGGGGCCTGAGTTCGCCTTCCTCGGGATTGCCGGTGCCGATCAGGACGAACCGGGCCGGATGACGGATGCTCAGCCCTTCGCGCTCGACGACATTCTCGCCTGAGGCGGCAACGTCGAGGAGGAGATCGACCAGGTGGTCCTCGAGGAGGTTCGCCTCGTCGATATAGAGGAACCCGCGATGCGCCCGCGCCAGCAGGCCCGGCTCGAACGCTTTCACGCCCTGCGACAGAGCCTTTTCGAGATCGAGCGCGCCGACGACGCGATCCTCCGTGGCGCCGAGCGGCAGATCGACGACCGGGACCGGGACGAGATCGACCTTGTTGCGTCCCCGTCCGGCTTCGGCCGCGCGCTGCCGGCATTCGTCGCAGATCGCTCCCGCTTCGTCCGGGGCACAATTGTAGCGGCAGCCGGAGAGAACCTTCATAGGCGGCAGGAGGGCCGCAAGGGCCCGGACGGCGGTCGATTTGCCTGTCCCGCGATCGCCGAAGATCAGGACACCGCCGATCCCGGGATCGACTGCCGCGATCATCAGCGCGGTCTTCATCTCGTCCTGCGCGGCGATGGCCGAGAACGGAAACACTGCCTTCATCGTTGCGCTGATCCGGATGACACTGAGCTTGGGATGAGGCTTGGAGCTGAAATCGCCGTCACACCGCTCAATGCAGCATCAACAATAGGATCGCGCCCGCAAGTGCGAAGCCGATGACGGCGCTGGCCATGCCGACCAGCACCGCCCCGAAAGCGAGCCTCCGAAAACGGGCGGCCTCGGCCGTGACCGAGACGGACGCGGCCGTATCCAGGATGTAGGGCTCCGTCCAGCGCCGCTCCTGGAGCGGCAGGGCTGAGGCGGAACGCTCCTGAGCCAGGTAGGTGAACCCTGTCGCGAAGGCCGCGACGGTCAGGCCGAACCCGAACAGCGCCAGCGGCAGGACGAGGGCGGCGGCCAGCGGCGGGCGGTCCCGGGCGATGCCGGCCACGAACAGGATGGTGGCGACGGCCGCACCCCCGTTGATCAGGCACACGGCCTTCAGGATGTCGGCGCTCATGGCGTTGAGCGGAGCCGCCATCGTGGCGACAGCCTGGGCATGGGCCGCGTGCATCCGCTCGGCGGTCCCGGCGGACGGCCCGCACTCGCCTCCGCTCATCCGAGTCGTCCGGAGCGGCTCACGGCTGCCAGCTCGGCGAGAGGCGGCGTTGTTTCGTTATGGCCAAACAATCACCTCAGCGGGGAACGCCGGCCCACCCGAGGGCGAGAACATGCGTGCTTCAGGGCTTGCCTCGCGCGAGCGTCGTTCGACGCCTATAACCGGGGCGGCCGCACGAGGCAAAGCGGCACCGGAGGCCTTCGTTGTCAGACACACGGTCCCTCGTCATCGGCACGCGCGGCTCGCCGTTGGCCATGGCACAGGCGAAGGAGGCGCAGGCGCGGCTCATGGCGGCGCTCGGCTGCGATCCCGGTCGGTTGACGCTGCGGCCCTTCACGACAACGGGCGACGTGATCCAGGACCGCGCGCTCGCGGAGGCCGGGGGCAAGGGCCTCTTCACCAAGGAGCTCGATGCCGCCCTGCTCGATGGCCGCATCGACCTCGCGGTCCATTCCGCGAAGGACCTGCCGACCTTCCTGCCGGAGGGGATCGTCATCGCCGGCTACCTGCCGCGCGAGGACGTGCGCGACGTCCTCATCTCGCCGGTGGCGGGGAGCCTCGCTGCCCTCCCGCCCGGCACCGTGGTCGGCACGGCCTCGCCACGCCGGCAGGCCCTGGTCCTGCGTGCCCGGCCGGACCTGAAGATCGGGCTGCTGCGCGGCAATGTCGGAAGCCGGCTGCAGAAGATCGGGCGCGGCGAGGCCGGCGCGACCCTCCTGGCGCTAGCCGGGCTGAAGCGGCTCGGCAAGGAATCCGAGACGACGCAGATCTTCTCGACGGACGAGATGCTGCCGGCGGTCGGGCAGGGCGCCATCGCCATCACGGCCCGAACCGATGACGCCGTCGTCCTGGACGCCATCGCGCGGCTCAGCCATCCCGGGACCGAAGCGGCCCTGACCCTGGAGCGCGCCTTCCTGGCCGTTCTCGACGGGTCGTGCCGTACCCCGATCGCCGGCCATGCGCAGGTCGAGAACGGCAGTATCCGCTTCCGCGGGCTCGTGCTCCGGCCCGACGGCACGGCTTGTGTCGAGATCGCGAACGACGGGGCAGTGGCGGAGGCGGCGAGGATCGGCCGCCAGGCCGGCCACGACATCAAGGCACGGCTCCCCTCGGGAATGCTGCCGGCGTGACCCGATGCGCGTCCTGGTGACCCGCCCGCAGGCCCAGGCCGCCGAAACCGCGCGACGCCTCCGTGAGCCCTCATCGTCCTGGGGCACGCAATCGGCTTCCTTTACGCGCTCGCCGCGTTCAGCATGACCGTGATCGCGTTCCCTGCTCCTCGACAGGAGCTCGGCGTCGTCACCGCCATGCTCACGCCGTGGAAGTGGTGCGGCTGAGCCCCAGGACCATGGCGATCTGGCCGCCATCATCACGGGCTGCGTGGTCATCGGATCGGCGCCGCTTCTCGTCGGGCTCGCGGTCGTACTGCCGATCCTGGTTTCCTCGGGCGGGGGATCGGCTGGACGTCATCGATGCTGCGGGCGACCTCAGGCGTGCTTGACGGAGCCTGACTCGAAGACGCCGGGATGGTGTCCAGCGCTGCGGAATCCCAGAAGGGTGTTCGATCCGGCTTCGATGAGCGTGCGATCGTGCAAAGCTGCGACATCTTACGAGTGACCAGGAACGTACGCTACCCTATCCTCGGAGGCGTGCGGTGCCTCACGGCAAACCGCGCCGGCCACAATCGAGGATCGCCACGTGCCGCCAACCCAGCCCACGACCAGATCCAAGATCGCCCCGCTCGCGTTCATCGGTGCCGTCGTCGCGATCAGTGCCGGCGCCTTCGCGTATACGGCCGGGGCGTTCTCGCCGGCGCGCCTCACGCCGGTGAAGCTCGTCGATGCGCTGGCACCTCCCGGCGGCCCGGCTTTGGGCCATCGCCGCAACCACGCGAAGGGCGTCTGCTTCACGGGTGAGTTCCAGTCGAACGGGGGCGGTGCCGCATTCTCCCGCGCGCAGGTCTTCAAGACCGGCCAGTACCGGGCGCTCGGCCGCTTCAATCTCGGCACCCCGGACCCGAAGGCGCCCGACGCGACCGTTCGCGTCCGCGGGCTGGGGCTGCAGATCGCAACGCCCGACGGCCAGGTGTGGCGAAGTGCGATGATCGATCCGCCCTTCTTCGCGGTCGCGAACCCGCAGGCGTTCTACGCCCTGCTCGGGGCAGGCGCGAGCAAGGATCCGGACGCCATGAAGGTGTTCGCGGGCGCACATCCGGAGATCGCGAAATTCGGCGAGTGGGCGAAGACGGCGCCCTGGATGGCGAGCTACGCGGCCGACCAGTTCAACGGCCTGAACGCCTTCATCCTGGTCGACGGGCAGGGTCGCGAGCAGCCGGTGCGATGGTCGTTCGTGCCGGCAGCGGCCGCCGAGCCGATCGCGCCGGACGAACTCGCGAAGCGGGGCCCGAACTATCTCGAACAGGAGATCACGACGCGGGTCACGGCCGGCGAGCAGCGCTGGAAGCTCGTTCTGACGCTTGCCGAGCCGGGTGATCAGACAGCCGACCCGAGCCAGCCCTGGCCGGCCGGGCGCCGGGCGGTCGATGCCGGGACGCTCGTCGTGCAGCGGATCGAACAGGAGGCCGACGGCCCCTGCCGCGACATCAACTTCGACCCGACGATCCTGCCCGACGGGCTGCGCGTGTCGGACGACCCGTTTCCGGCGGCGCGCTCGGCCGCCTATGCGCGGTCCTACGACCTCCGCACGGCCGAGGCGAAAGACTATCCCCGTGTTCCGGCCGGAGGGCAGAAGTGATGGTCGACCACAAGCGATTCACCGTCCTGCAGCGCCTGCTGCACTGGACAATGGCGATCTGCATCCTGGCCATGCTGTTCATCGGCGTCGGCATGATGTCGACGATCGCGCCGACCTACATCCCGCTTGTCGCGACCCATAAGACGCTGGGCGTCGCGATCCTGGTCCTGGCCGCGATCCGGCTCGCGGTGCGCTTCAGGAGCGGGGCGCCACCCCTGCCGGCGGATCTGCCGGCACCCATGAAGCTTGCGGCCGAGCTGTCGCATTACGCGCTGTACGGTCTGATGATCGGCATGCCGCTGCTCGGGCTCGCCATGCTGGCGACGGCCGACTACCCGATCGTCCTCTATGGCGGGATCACCGTGCCGCGGTTCCTGCCGCAGAGCGACCTGCTGCACACCCTGACATGGACGGCGCACCGCTACCTGGCATTCGGGTTCTTCGCCCTCATCCTGGCGCATCTGGCGGCGGCGCTGTTCCACGCGCTCGTCCGACGCGACGGGG
>CAXUKK010000085.1:7838-9203 GCA_964251455.1 uncultured Enterovirga sp. | reverse complement strand
CCGTGATGACGGCCTGGGTGACGGGCTGGCCGAGATGCGACTCCGCCGTCTCCTTCATCTTCTGCAGCGTGAACGCCGAGATCTGAGAGGGCGAGTACTTCTTGCCGTCCGCCTCGACCCATGCGTCGCCGTTGTCGCCGCGCGCGATCTTGTAGGGGACGAGGCCGATGTCCTTCTTGGTCATCGGATCGTCGAAGGTGCGGCCGATCAGGCGCTTGATGGCGAAGAAGGTGCGCTCGGGATTGGTGACCGCCTGGCGCTTGGCGGGCTGGCCGACGAGACGCTCGCCGTCATCCGTGAAAGCGACAATGGAGGGTGTGGTGCGGGCGCCTTCCGAGTTCTCAACGACCTTCGGCGTGGCGCCTTCCATCACTGCGACGCAGGAATTGGTGGTGCCGAGATCGATACCGATGACTTTACCCATGGGGGGATCCCTCGTTCCTTAAGCAGACCACCGGGCCCCTCGCGAGGCAGCCCAGTCCATGGCTCAGGTGGTGTGAATGGGAGAGGCGCGCCCGCCGGTCCTCAGACGCGACTGACGCGACGTCTCCCGTGACCTGTCCGATATAAGCCCAAGCGGGCCCCCTTCAAGACGAGAGGTGGCCCTGCGTGACACTTTCCTGCCACATCGGGCGCCGGCTCAGGCCCGCAGGCTGCCTTTGCGGCGAACCATCACGGTCGCCCCGACCGGCACCTTCTCGTACAGGTCGGCGATGTCCTCGTTGAGCATGCGAATGCAGCCGGACGAGACTTGGTCACCGATGGACCACGGCTCGTTCGTGCCGTGGATGCGGAAGAGCGTGTCGCGGTTGCCCTGGTAAAGATAGAGGGCACGCGCCCCGAGCGGATTGTCGATCCCCGATTCGCGCGACCCGGCCGACGCGATCTTGAGGCTGACCATCGTTGTGGTCGGGTTCCAGCTCGGCCACTTGCCCTTGCGGCCGACCGTCGCCGTGCCCTTCCAGGAGAAACCCTGGCGGCCGACGCCGACGCCGTAGCGCAGCGCCGTACCGTCGTTCTGGACGAGGTAGAGGAAGCGCTCGTCGATATCGACGACGATGGTGCCCGGACGCTGGCCCCCCGTGAACTGGACGACCTGCTTCTGAAGCTCCGGCTTCATGAGGCTGCGATCGACCGTGTAGTAGTCGTGCGGCTCGTCCTTGACCGTTCCGATATACCAGCGATCGTAATCGGCGTCGGCCACAGGCTTCGGCAGCGCTGCCATCTGCGCCGTTTGGCACGCGGCGAGAGGCAGGCCGGCCAGCATGATGGCCAGGACGATGGTGGAGGCGAAACGGTCCAGGGTGTTGGAAAGGGAGTGGGTCATGGCGGTCTTCCTTCGTGTTGGCCCTCCGCGGCGCGGTA
>CAXUKK010000085.1:3294-7828 GCA_964251455.1 uncultured Enterovirga sp. | reverse complement strand
CCGCCTGCCATCGTTGTGCCCTGTGGGCCACAGGTAGGGCTTTGCAGCCGCAGCATGAGCTAGGGATCGGTATCGGGCGGTCGGGAGAGACCGAGATGCCGCAGCAGCCCGATGAAGGCCGACAGCCGCTCGCGGCGGTATGCCTCGACGTCGAGCCCATCGTAGTTGAGGAAGCCCTGGCCGGTCCGAAGACCGATCCGGCCCTCCTCCATGTTGCTCCGGATCACGTCGGGCGCCCGGTAGCGCTCGCTGCCGAGCGCGCCCTCCAGGTAGCGGCTCGCGTGGAACAGGATGTCGCCGCCGCCCCAATCGATGAACTCGAGCAGCCCGAGGACGGCGAAGCGGAAACCGAACCCGACCCGGATCGCCGTGTCGATGTCTTCTGCAGAGGCGACACCCTCCTCGACCATGCGCGCGGCCTCGTTCATGGCGAGCGCTTGGATACGGGGCACGATGAAGCCGGGGCTGGATTTGCAGACGACCGGCACCTTGCCGATCCCTTCCAGCACGGCCTTTAGGCGGGCCGTGACCTCCGCATCGGTCTCCGCTCCCGGAGACATTTCGACGAGCGGCACGAGGTAGGCCGGGTTCAGCCAATGGGCGTTGAGGAAGCGATGCGGCCCGACGACCGCGCCCGCCATATCGTCGACCATGATCGTCGAGGTGGTGGATGCGATGATGGCGTCGGGTCGGGCGAGGCGCGAGGCATCTGCCAGGACCTCGCGCTTGAGCGCCAGTATCTCGGGAACGCCCTCGAAGACGATCGCGGCTTCCGAGAGCGCGTCGCCACGCTTGCCGGCCGGGATCACGTCGACCCGCGCGGCGATGGTCTCGACGGCCGCCGCATCGAAGAGACCCAACGTGGCGAGGCTGTCCAGCGTGCTGCGCACCTCGCGGAGCGCGGCTTCGGCGAGAGCGCCAAACGCACCTTCATCCCGCTCCTTTACGTCGATCAGCAGGACACGATGGCCCGCATACGCGAAGGCTACCGCGATCCCGCGTCCCATGCGGCCGGCACCCAGGCAGGCAATCACGGGGCGCATCACTGAAACCCCTCACGCAGCAGCCGCTGCAATCCATTGCGGTCGAATGCGCCAAGCCCGAGATCCGCGAGCGTGCGGGTCCCGATCTCACCTGCCTCCGCGCAGATCGCCCGGCCGATCGCCAGGAAGGCGCGGGCGAGCGGCGTCTCGACCCCGGCGAGTTCGGCAACCGAGACCAGGAGCGACAGCCCGAGCAGCAGGTCCTCGCGCATGTAGCGATGCTGCGTCAGGACCAGCGTCTCGCGCCAATCGCCGGAATCGGTCAGTCGGTCATGCGAACCGCGGCCGTACATCCACTCGGCACCCTCTCGGGCATAATGGTCTGCGAGCGGAAAGTGCGGGGCGCCGTAGCCGAGTGCCTCGCGGACCTGCATGCGCTCGGCATCGAGTTGATCCGTCACGCGCCGGATCGCGGGCTGGGTGCCCTCCTTGTGGATGTCCCAGCGCTCGAATTGCTCGATCGGGCCGGCATTCATCACGATGAGCGGCGGGTGGATGATCGGGCCGGCATTCATCAGCGCGCCCGAGAGCGCGTCGCCGCAGGACGTGATCACGCCCGGAAAAGCGTGGCCGATGGCGTCGAGCGCCCAACCGGAGGCGCTGGCCGGGAAGATGCCGACCGGCAGGTGTTTGGCCCGCACCGTGATCGCGACCTCGCGCGGGCTGTGCTTGCGGGCGAGCCAGGGCAGAGTGCCCGTTTCGGCGAACGCGACGCCCTCAGACGTGCCTGCCTGGTTCGCGGCCTGGGCGAAGATCATCGAACCGAAGGTCGCGGGCGGCAGGAACACGACCTGCCCCGACCGCAGATGCGGTGCGAGCGCCGCCGCGATGTCGGCCTGGGCGAAGGCGGGTGCCGGGCAGAGTATCAACTCGGCTCCGTCCACGGCAGCCGCCATGTCGGTGGTCACAAGTGCGAGCCTGGCCTCATGCCGGCCCGCATGATCCTTGACCGTGATCGTCGAGCCGTTCCGGACGAGATCGGCGACCGCCTCGCCGTCGCGACGCCATAACCGGACCTCGTGGCTGGCGAGCGCGAAATCGCCCGCCGCCGCGAAGGACCCGTTGCCGCCGCCGAGAACCGCGATCTTCACGATCGATCTTCCTCCCCGGTCATCCCGGCGGAGGCCGGGATCCATCGATTGCGTCCACCTGGCCCCCGGCCTTCGCCGGGGCGAGCGGAAGGCACATCCCGCAGCAGGTGGTGCTGCACCTTGCCGAGCGCGCTTTTCGGGAGGCTCTCGGCGAACACGAAATCCTTCGGTGCCTTGAACCGGGCGAGTTGAGCCAGGACATGCGCCGACAGGATCTCGGCCGTGCACGGCGCACCCGGTCGCAGCACGACATGCGCGACCGGCACCTCGCCCCAGCGTGAATCCGGCCGGCCGACAACCGCGCATTCAGCGACGGCTCCGTGTTCCAGCAGCACGCGCTCGATCTCGGCCGGATAGATGTTCTCGCCGCCCGAGATCACGACGTTCTTCTTGCGGTCGTGCACGCGGTAGGCGCCGGTCGTATCGCGCGTGGCGATGTCGCCTGTGCGGAACCAGCCGTCCACGATGCCGTCGCGGGTCGCCGTTTCGTTGCGCCAGTAGCCGGACAGGATCTGCGGCCCGCGGATGCAGATCTCTCCCGCGGACCCGTCCGGGAGATCCCGTCCTGCATCGTCGACGATCTTCGCCTCGCAGAACGTGCCGGGCCAGCCGGTCGAACCCTCCGGGCGCGGGCCGCCGAGCCGCGTGTAGACCGCGATCGGGCAGGTCTCCGTCGCGCCGTAGACCTGGAGGACCGGCACGCCTCTTTCCTCGAAAGGCTCGACGAGCGCCTGCGGCACGTAGGTCGAACCGGTCGTGATCGCGCGAAGGCTCGACAAGTCAGCCGATACGAAGGAGGGCTCTGCCAGCACGGCTGCCATCGTCGCCGGCACCAGCACGGTCAGGGTCGGCCGGTCCGCCTCGATCGCGGCCAGGGTCTCGGCCGGACTGAAACGGGAGTGGATCGTAACCGTCGCGCCGTGGTGCAGCGCCGGGGTCGTCTGGATGTTGAGCCCGCCGACATGGAAGAACGGCAGCACGGTCAGAACGTGGTCGTCCGACGTCAGGCCATGCATGTGCTGGCTCATCACGCCGTTCCAGACCAGGGCCTCCTGCGCCAGCACGGCGCCCTTGGGCCGCCCGGTCGTGCCGGACGTGTAGACGACGAGAAGCGGATCGGAGAGCCGGCCCTCGCTCGCCGGGCTCCCCTGGCCCGCGCCAGCGATCAACTCGCCGAGGCTACCGCTCCCCTCACCGAGGCGGAGCACCGGCAGGCCGGGACGGGAGCTCGCGAGGCTGGTTGCCTCAGCCTCGTGATGCGCATCGGCGAAGATGATGGCCGGGTCCGCGTCGCCCAAGATGTAGGCCAATTCCGGCCCTGCCAGACGCCAATTCAGCGGCACCAGCATCGCGCCCAGTCGGGCGCAGGCATAGAGCAGGACGAGTGTGTCGGGATGGTTCAGGGCGAGGATCGCGACACGGTCGCCTTTGCCGATGCCGCGGGCCCGCGAGAGTGCAGCAGCCGCGCCGTCGATCCGCGCGCTCAATGCCCCGTAGGTGATTGCCTCGCCCTCGAAGCGCAGCGCGACCTTGTCGGGCGCAAACGCCGCATGCCGCGCGATGACGTCGGCGAGGTTCACGCTTTCCCTTCCCACCGCAAGCGGAAGGAGGAGATACCCACACCCCTCATGCGTCCGTCTCGCCCGGCTCGTAGAGCGCGGCGCGGCCGATGCGGTCGATGCAGAGTTCGGCCGTCCAAGGCAGCATCAGCGAGCCGCAGCGGCTGTCGCGGTAGATGCGTTCGAGCGGCAGGGATTTCAGCATCGACTGTCCGCCGCAGGTGCGGATGGCGAGGCGGGCAATATCGTTCGCGCCTTCCATGACGGCGTATTGCGCGCTCCACGCCCGGATGACCTGGTCCTTCGACGGATCCGGCCCGGCGTCCGAGATCGCCTGGAACCACACGGCCTTGAGCTGCTCGAGCTTGATCCGCATCTCGGCGACCGCGATCTGCTTCGTCGGGTATTGACGCCGTGTCACGGGCGGCGTGCCGGGCTGCTCGCCGCGCAGGTAGCGGATCGTGAAATCGTAGGCCGCCTGAGCCTGCCCGACATAGGTCGGCGAGAGCGTCAGGAACATGTGCGGCCAACGCGAAGCGGCCTGGAAATAGGTGCCGCGCGGCATCAGGGCCGCGTCCTCCGGCACGAAGACGTCCTTGAAGATCAGCGTGCGGGAGACGGTGCCCCGCATTCCGAGCGGATCCCAGTCGCCCACGACCGAGACGCCCTCCCCCTTGGCAGGGATAGCCAAATAGAGCGTGTTTCGCCGCGAGGCTTTTTCGTCCGCTCCGACCTCCGTGCACAGGATGCCGTAATAGTCGGCATGGCCGGCGAGCGAGGCGAAGATCTTCTTGCCCGAGACGATCCAACCGCCCTCGGTCGGCACCGCCCTCGTCTCGAA
>CAXUKK010000085.1:0-3284 GCA_964251455.1 uncultured Enterovirga sp. | reverse complement strand
CCCGCAGCCGCTGCGCCGCCTTCGGAAAACGGCTGCGAGTAGATCGCGCCGTCCTCGACGATGCGGCGGTAATGCACCGCGCGCCGGAGCTCGTGCTCCTCGCGCTGCTGCGGCGTGAGATCGAGGTCGTCGACGATCGCGCCCGACCACAGGGTCGAGCAGACATGCATGTTCCAGGAGAGCGCGGTCGCGCCGCAATAGCGGCCGATCTCTGCGGCCACGATCGCGTAGGTCTTGTAGTCGGCGCCTGACCCGCCCTGGTCCTTCGGAATGCAGATCGCGAGAAGCCCCGCCCTGTGCAGGTCCTCGTAATTCTCCGTCGGGAACCGCGCCTCACGGTCGTAGGTCGCGGCCCGCTCCGCGAAGACCGTCTGGGCGAGCGCCCGCGCCTTATCGGCCAGGGCGGCGTTATGCGCCGACAGCCTGAACGCCTTCGGGTCGAAGAGCGGCGGATCGAGATCGACCGCAGGCGGGGTTTCGAACAGGTCTGGGGCGCTTGCGCTCACGGGGCGATGTCTCCGGTTGCGAAACGCCGGTCGAGGAAGTCGAGGACGGCACGGTCGAAAGCCTCCGGCGCCTCCGCGAAAGCGAGATGGCCGATGCCCTCGAGGCAGACATAGTCCGAGCCTCGCACCTTCTCGGCCATCTTCGCCATGGTGGATGCGGGCGCATTCGCATCCTTCGTGCCGGCCAGCAGCAGAGTCGGCACCGCGATCCGCCCGAGCGCCTCGCGCTGGTCGAATCCGACGAGCGCCATCACGCTTGCGCGCCATGTCGCCTCGGGAACACCGGCGACGCAGGTCTTGGCAAGCTCGAACGCGCCTGGATCGGGATCCTCGCCCAACAGAGACGCCGCAATGCTCGGCGCCAAGGAGAGCATGGTCTCGCCGCGATCGAGCGGACCGAGGCGGGCGGCGACGAACTCCTCCGCCCAGCGCGGATCCTTGCCGCCGAAGGCCGGCGTCGTCTGCGCCAGGATGGCCGCCCGGATCGGCCCGAGCGCATCGGCCATGTAGGTCTGGAGGATCATCCCGCCGATCGAGTGACCGACGAGCACCGGCGACCTGAGCCCAAGCACCTCGACAAAGGACGCGACAGCCTCCGCGTAGCTGCGGATGCTCGTGGTCGCGAGCGGCTGCGATCCGCCATAGCCGGGCAAATCAAGGGAGATGGCGCGATACCGTGGCGCGAAGCTCGCGAGCTGGTTCGCCCACAGGCCCGCGCCGCCGCCGATCCCGTGCAGAAACACGACCGGCTGCGCTTTCTCGCGCCCGGACGCGAGATAGCTGAACCGGCTGTCCGGCGTCGTCGCCGATCTCCGCTGCTCCATCTCTGCTTCCGTCCCGTCCTCGCTGCACGATAGCGCGGCTCCCCGCGATGAAAAGAAAATCTTTTAAGCTTCAAGCATTCCGGTCTAGCCTTCTCCGAACCTTGCAGGAGGCTCGCCATGGCCATCGAACGCGAGCGTTGCCTCGCGCAGGATCGAGACGATCCGCTCGCCTTCGCGCGCGACCGCTTCGCCCTGCCGGCGGGCGTCATCTATCTCGACGGCAACTCGCTCGGCGCCCTACCGCGCTCCGTGCGGCCCCGTGTAGACGAGGTAATCGTCCGCGAGTGGGGCGAAGACCTGATCGGGTCCTGGAACAGCGCCGGCTGGTACACGGCGCCCGGTCGGGCGGGCGAAAGGCTCGCCCGGCTGCTCGGCGCGAAGCCGAGCGAGGTGACGATCACCGACTCGATCTCCGTGAACCTGTTCAAGCTCCTCGTCGCTGCCGCCCGCCTGCGGCCCGAACGGAGCGAGATCCTGGCCGAGGCCGGCAACTTCCCGTCCGACAACCACATCGTCGAGAGCGTCGCCCGCATGCTCGGGCTGACGACGCGCTTCGTGCCTGCCGGCGAGATCGCGGCTGCCGTGACGCGCGACACGGCCGTCGCCACCCTCTCGCACGTGAACTACCGCACGGCCGAGATGCAGGACATGGCGGCCGTGACCGCGGCGATCCACGATGCCGGCGCGCTTGCCGTGTGGGATCTCGCTCATTCCTCGGGAGCGGTCCTGCTCGACCTCGACGGTTCGGCTGCCGATTTCGCGGTCGGATGCGGCTACAAATACCTGAATGGCGGCCCGGGCGCGCCATCCCACATCTTCGTCGCCGAGCGGCATCAGGCAGCCTTCGACCAGCCGCTCCAGGGCTGGTTCGGCCATGCCGATCCCTTCCGCTTCGACGACGGCTTCTCGCGCGCCCCAGGCATCCGAGCCGCGCTCTGCTCGACGCCGCCCATGCTGTCGCTGCTGGCCTTCGAGGCGGCGCTCGACGCCTTCGACGGGATCTCAATGCCCGACCTTGCCGCCAAGGGCCGCGCGCTCTGCGAGCTGTTCATCGAGCTGGCGGACGAGAGGCTCACAAGCTTCGGCGTGACGCTCGCCACGCCACGGGACGGCTCACGGCGCGGCAGCCACGTGTCGCTGCGCCATCCGGACGCCTTCGGGATCGTGCGGGCGCTGATCGCTCGTGGGATCGTCGGCGATTTCCGGGCCCCAGATGCGATGCGCTTCGGCTTTGCACCGCTCTATCTCCGCTTCGTCGACGTCTTCGACGCCGTAGCCGCCATCGAGTATGTCATCGGGACGAAGGCTTGGCGCGACCTTGCGCCGGTCGAGGCGGGAGCCGTGACGTGAGCGGGGCAGATGTCCCCTCCGCTCATCCCGGTGAAGGCCGGGATCCAGCCCTGGACCCCGGCCTTCGCCGGGGTGAGCGGGAAGACCAGCGTCAGACCTGGCACGACGCCAAACTCGATTTCCGCAAGGACATGTCCTACGCGGATTACCTCGACCTCGACCGCATCCTGGCCGCGCAGCATCCGCTTTCGGCCGATCCGAACGAGCTCCTCTTCATCATCCAGCACCAGGTGTCCGAGCTCTGGATGCGGCTGATGCTGCACGAGATCGAGGGTGCGATCGCGGCGATCCGCGACGATCATCTGCCGCAGAGCTTCAAGGCGCTGGCGCGCGTGTCGCGCATCATGGAGCAACTCGTGAACGCCTGGAGCGTGCTCGCGACCATGACGCCGTCCGAGTACAGTGTCATCCGTCCGCATCTCGCGAACTCGTCGGGCTTCCAATCCTTTCAGTACCGCGCCATCGAGTTCCGCCTCGGCAACAAGAACCCGGCGCTGGTCGAGCCGCACCGCCACGATCCGGCGCGCCTCGCTGTGGTCGAGGCCGCCCATGCCGAGCCCTCGCTCTACGACGAGGCGATCCGCTGCCTGGCGCGCCGCGGCTT
>CAXUKK010000084.1:6514-9231 GCA_964251455.1 uncultured Enterovirga sp. | reverse complement strand
CGCGCACGCCGCCCATATCGGCCATCCGATCATCGGCGACCCGAAATACTTCGACATCGAGAACTGGGAATTCCCGGGCGGGCTCCAGAACCGGCTGCATCTTCTCGCCCGCCGCATCGTCGTGCCGCACCCGCGGACCGGCAAGCCGATCGATGTCACGGCGCCGCTCCCGGCCCATATGCAGCAGAGCTTCTCGCTCCTCGGCCTCGACACGTCGCGGTACGACCCGATCGAGGAAGCCCCCGAGGAGTGATCCTCCCTGTCAGTGAACCGGCCTTGCATCTCCTGATCCTCGACGTCGACGGCACACTCGTCGATAGCCAACACCTCATCGTTGCCGCCCAGCGCGAGGCATTCGCGGCCTGCGGGCTCGCGCCGCCGACGCGGGAGCGCTCGCTCTCGATCGTCGGCCTGTCGCTGCGGGAGGCGTTCACGGCGCTGGTCGGTCCTGCCGGTCCGGTCGAGGATCTGGCCGACGCCTACAAGGGGGCGTTCGGCCGGCTCCGGGCCGATCCGACCACCGTCGAGCCGCTCTTCCCCGACGTCGCCGCCGTTATTGCCCGGCTCTCCAAGCGCGATGATCTCGTCATCGGGATCGCCACCGGGAAATCCCGCCGCGGGGTTTCGCACCTCGTCGAGCGCGAAGGCTGGCAGCGCGTTTTCGCCACGGTCCAGACCGCCGACGACAATCCCTCGAAGCCGGATCCGGGCATGATCCTACAAGCGATGGCGGAGACCGGGGTCGGGCCGGACGCGACGCTCATGGTCGGCGACACCTCGTTCGACATGGCGATGGCGCGGGCGGCAGGTGTCCGGGCGATCGGCGCATCGTGGGGCTATCACCCGGTGGCGGCGCTGCTGGAGGCTGGGGCGGAGACGATCATCGACGGGTTCGCGGCTCTCGAGACGCTCCTGCCATCCCGCGCCGAGGCCGCCTGACATGAGCGAGCCGAAGGCTCCGGCCGGCACGAAGCGCTTCTACGAGCGCGCCGCTTTTGCGGAGGGCGAGGGCGGCTTTGCCCTGACCCTCGACGGCCGTCAGGCGCGGACGCCCGGACGGGCTCCGCTGGCGCTGCCGACGCGGGCGCTTGCCGACGCGGTCGCGGCCGAGTGGCAAGCGCAGGGCGCCAGCATCGACCCGACCACGATGCCGCTAACGCGGCTCGCGAACTCAACGATCGACGGCGTCGTGCCGCGCCTGCAGGAGGTACGTGACGACCTCGTGCGCTATGCCGGCTCGGACCTCGTCGTATACCGCGCAGCCGATCCCGAGCGCCTCGTCGCCGAGCAGGCCGCGGCCTGGGATCCGATCCATGCCTGGGCGCGGGACAGCCTCGGCGCGCATTTCGTCCTCAGCGAAGGCGTGATGTTCGTCGCCCAGCCAGCCGAGGCGATCGAGGCCGTGCGCCATGTCGTCGCGCAGCAGACGTCGCCCTTCTGGCTCGCCGGCCTGCACGTCATGACGACGCTGACGGGGTCGGTGCTGATCGCCCTGATGCATGCCACCGGGCCGCTGGCGGTCGAGGACGCCTGGCGCGCCGCGCATGCCGACGAGTTGTTCCAGGAGAGCCGCTGGGGCGAGGATCACGAGGCGTCCGAACGGCGCCAGGCGCGGGAGGCTGAGTTTCGGGCGGCCTCGCGCTTCGCAGCTCTCGCCCGCGGCGGGTAGCCGAACGAACGCTACATCGTCGACAGCGACGCGATCGCGGAGGCGGCACTCACGGCCGCCACAACTGCGATCCCAAGGCGGATCAAGGGAAGACGCGGACGTTCGACAGCCCGCATCTCGGCCCTTGCTCGGGCGGATTTCGTTGTCTTGGTGATCATCTCGGAGCCAAACGGGAGCGGGCAGGTCAGCCGGCGCATGACACTCCATGTGATGCTGCAACGCAAAAACTCAATGTGCACGAATGCACACGGCCGTTTGCCGCAGGATCAGAGCGCCGAGAGGGTCAGGATGACCGACGCCGTATCCGCCATGGCGACCAGGCCGAGAAGCAGGGCGGGGTAGGGCCTGCGAGCCTTGATGCTGAGTTCCCGCATCTCCGCCCGGATGGCAGCATGACGTGGATTGAATGCGCCGAGGATGGACATGAGCGCCTTCTCCGTCCGGCCGGGACCGCCGCCCCGCACCGCGCGATCAATCACGTCGGGCTCCATCGAGGATGTGCGCCGATGCACATAGAAGGCGGCGGCCGTTTCTCGGCAATCGCCATGCATGCTAGGGCGGCCGCATCACACGGGGATCGAAGGGCGCCATGAAGGAGATGCTGGGGCTTCTGGCCGAGCGGCGCGAGGCAGCGCGGCTCGGCGGCGGGCAGAGGCGCATCGACGCCCAGCACGGCCGCGGCAAGCTTACGGCGCGCGAGCGCCTCGACCTCCTCCTCGACCACAACTCCTTCGAGGAGTTCGACATGTTCGTGCAGCACAATTGCACGGATTTCGGCATGGCCGAGAACAAGATCCCGGGCGACGGCGTCGTGACCGGCTGGGGCACGATCAACGGCCGCACCGTCTTCGTCTTCTCCAAGGACTTCACCGTCTTCGGCGGCTCGCTCTCCGAGGCGCATGCCCGGAAGATCACCAAGATCCAGGACATGGCCCTGAAGGCGAGGGCACCCATCATCGGCCTGTTCGATGCCGGCGGCGCGCGCATCCAGGAAGGCGTCGCGGCGCTCGGCGGCTATGGCGAGGTGTTCAAGCGCAACGTCATCGCG
>CAXUKK010000084.1:0-6504 GCA_964251455.1 uncultured Enterovirga sp. | reverse complement strand
CCTGCGCCGGCCGCGAAGTCTCCTCGCCCACCATGACGGACTTAATCTTCATGGTTCACGACACGTCCTACATGTACGAGACGGGGCCCGACGTCGTGAAGACGGTCACCAACGAGGTCGTCACGGCCGAGGAACTCGGTGGCGCCAAGGTGCACACGTCGAAGTCATCGATCGCCGACGGCGCCTACGACAACGACGTCGAGGCACTGCTGCAAATGCGCCGCCTCGTCGACTTCCTGCCGGCCAGCAACACCGATGGGTCGCCGACGTGGGATTCGTTCGACGATGTCGAGCGACTCGACACCTCGCTCGACACGCTCGTCCCGGAGAACCCGAACAAGCCCTACGACATGAAGGAGTTGATCGGGAAAGTCGTCGACGAAGGCGACTTCTTCGAGATCCAGGAGGCCTTCGCGAAGAACATCATCACGGGTTTCGGGCGCATCGAGGGCCACACGGTCGGCTTCGTGGCGAACCAGCCGATGGTGCTGGCCGGCGTCCTCGACGCCGACGCCTCGCGCAAGGCCGCCCGCTTCGTGCGCTTCTGCGACGCGTTCTCGATCCCGATCGTCACCTTCGAGGACGTGCCGGGCTTCCTGCCCGGGACAGCGCAGGAATATGGCGGCCTCATCAAGCACGGCGCAAAACTGCTCTTCGCCTATTCCGAGGCGACGGTGCCGCTGGTCACGGTGATCACGCGCAAAGCCTTCGGCGGCGCCTACGACGTGATGGCGTCGAAGCATGTCGGCGGGGACATCAACTACGCCTGGCCGACGGCGCAGATCGCCGTGATGGGGGCGAAGGGTGCGGTCGAGATCATCTTCCGCGGCATGGACGCGGACGGGATCGCCGCGAAGACCAAGGAGTACGAGGACCGCTTCCTGTCACCCTTCGTAGCGGCCGAGCGCGGCTATGTCGACGAGGTGATCATGCCCCACTCGACCCGCCGCCGCGTGGCCCGCGCGCTCGCCATGCTGCGCGAGAAGGAGGTCGAGACGCCCTGGAAGAAGCACGACAACATTCCGCTGTAGCCAGATCCCACGAGGACCGGCGCAGCAGGCGCTACGATCAGGTCCGAGATCGCTCGTTGAGGTCGGATGGCTTCCGGATCCTGCGCTTCCCGAACGACGTTCTGATCGGCGGTTCGGGCGACCTTGTTCTGGAGGTGATCAAGCAGGCTGCCGTGGCGCATCCCTCATCCGACCTTCGCTGACGCGAAGTCTCGGCGAAGCCGGGTAGGTTGAGGGGTCACGCCGCTTTCCAGGCTCTGGCTGCGCCGTGATACTGCGCGCTCGCCGACCGTCCGGTCGGCCCGCTTCAGGCATGGAGAACAGCATGGGCGAGACGAGAAGCGACCAGAGCTCCCATCGCGGCGTGATGGTCACGGGGGAGGACGGCAGCGACGGTCCGAAGGCCTTCTACATCCTGATCGAAGCCCGTCCGGGTCGTGAGGACGATGTCATCCGGATGCTGCGCGACATCCGTGCCTGCGTCGAGAATGAACCGGCGACCGGACCGTGGTTCGCCGTCCGGCACTCGGCGACGACATTTGCGATCTTCGAGGCGTTTCCGACCATCGCGGGGCGGGAAGCGCATGTCGCGGGTGGCGGCGGTGACATCTTCAGGGATGTCGAGCGCATGAACGACATCCTGGCCCGGCCGGCGCACGTCCAGAAGGTCGACGTGTTGTTCAGCAAGCAGGTTTTCGCACTCTAGCCCGATCGAGAGGCTGAGCGGGGAGGGCCAGCAGGCACGGTCTGCCGCGAACCGCCGGCCGGGTCGCTCGGCGAACTCAGGGATGAGCTGCGCTGGCATCTGGAGCGGATCAGACTGGAGACGCGTGCAGCGCGACGACTTCCGCTTGAACCGGCGATGTACGCCGCAGCGGTTCCAGCAGACGCGGCGTGAGCGCAGCCGGGTCGGCGGGACCGCATGGTGCGCCATCGGTCGAACGCCCGGAAGCGCCAGTTTGGTGCGGTCGAGTACCGGCAATCTATGTCGCCGATTAAGGATCGGGTGAGGATCGTTGCCGCATATTGAGGCACCAAGCGCGCGTGCAGACCGAAGCGCTGGCGACCCAGGGGCAGGCATGGCGATCGACTTGGGCGCAGGGGCATACAGCCTGCCCCGCTGGCGTGCCACGCGTTGGCTTGCCGATGCCGGTCGCGACGTTCCCGACGACATACGGGTCACGCTGATCGGCAGCCTCTACGGCACCCTGCCGATCTTTGCCGGCGGCGTTCTCAACACGATCGCCGTCGCGCTGGTCTGCGCGATCCGGCTGCAGCAGCCGGTCTTCATCGTCTGGGTCGTGGCGGAGGTCGCAATCTGTGCGGCGCGCCTCCTCGTGCTCGTCCATGCCCACCGGGCCGAACGGGCCGGCCGACGGACCTTCACGGATGCCTACATGGTCCTCGGCCTGCTCTGGGCGGCGGGAGTCGGCTTCGGCGCCTTCATCTCGATCACGAGCGGCGACTGGGTCGTGGCGACGCTCGCCTGCGTGTCGGCCGCCGCGATGGTCGGCGGCATCTGCTTCCGCAATTTCGGCGCGCCGCGGCTCGCCTGCGTCATGATCGGGCTCAGCCTCGGCCCGTGCTGCGCAGGCGGTGCGATCTCGGGCGAGCCGATCCTCCTGATCATGCTGCTGCAGATCCCGTTCTACCTCGTCAGCATGGGGATCGCGTCCTGGAAGCTGAACCGGATCCTCGTCGCGACGATCAAGGCCGAGCGGGCCAACGAGCACCGCGCCCGCCACGATGTCCTGACCGGGCTCTCGAACCGTGCCGGCCTCGCGGCGGCCGTCGAGCGGAAATTCGCCTCGGAACGCTCCTCCACGCAACGTCTGGCCCTGCTGTATCTCGACCTCGACGGCTTCAAGCGCGTCAACGACACGCTCGGGCACGTGGCTGGCGACCGGCTGCTCGAACTCGTGGCGGAGCGGCTGCGCGGCGTGCTGCGCCCGGGCGACGTGTCGGCCCGCGTCGGCGGCGACGAGTTCGTCGTGCTCATCGACGGCCTGGATGCGCTCGGCGTGCTGCGGGTCGGGCAGAGGCTCATCGCGGAGATCGCTGAGCAATCTTACCCGGTGGGCAACGGCGACGCGGTCGCGATCGGGGTCAGCATCGGCATCGCGTTCGCACCTGAGCACGGACGCGGCTTCGACGCGCTCCTCGCCGCGGCCGACGCCGCGCTCTACGAGGCGAAATCGAAGGGCAGGTCGCGCTGCGCGATCGCGCAGCGGCAGGGCCCGCGCATGGAGACAATCACGACAGGGCCGCGCCTCCTGGCCGATCCGGCCGTGCCGATGCGCTCCGCGGCGTAGGGTCAGAGGCGCCGGGCTTCGATCCGCGCCTGGCGGGCAGCCGCGAACTGCCCTTCGTCGGCCGTGACGAGAGGGGCGGCGGACCGCGCGGCAAGCGCCAGGTAGACGCAGTCGTAGACGGGATGGTCATGGCGCCGCATCAGTTCGGCGGCATCCGCCAGGACCGAGAGGTCCGGGACCGGCTCCGGAAAGATGCGGCTCAGTAGTCCGGGAACATCGCGGAGGGCATCGGGGGTCGTCCGGCCTCGCCTGACGGCGCCCCAGATCACATGCGTGACCTCCAGGAATAGGCAGGAGGGGGCGATCAGCGGGCGGCCATCTTCAAGCAGCGTTCGTGCTTCCCGGGATCCAGCTTCGTCCAGGAACCATTTCACGGCGACGGACGCGTCAATCACCATGCCAGCCACGCTCGCGCATCTCCCGGATGTAGGCCGTCGAATCGAAGTCGCCGGGCCTGCTCAGCGCCCGGACGCGATCGAGGTCAGCCAGCAGCGCTTCCGTGTCGAAGCTCGCTGCCTCCCGCAGCGTCTTGCGGGCGAACTCCTCCAGCGACGAGCCGGACGCCTTCGCCCTGGCCTTCAGCCGGTCGACGACTTCCTGTTCGAGGCCGCGCACGAGAACCTGCGCCATCCCGGTCTCCCGAATGCTAGCATCATGATAGCATTTGCGCCGGTTCCGGCAAGCTGCGCTCAGCCGAAGACGTCCTGGACGACACCCTCGCGGATGACGACCTCGCCATCGAGCTCGATCGTGGTGCCCATCATCGGCAGGTCGAAATGGCCGGCCGTGTGGCGGCCGGCGAACTCATTCGCGCCGGTCGAGAACAGGAAGTTGCCGGCGACGGCGCGCAGCTCCGTGCCGTTCGTGTCGCGGCGGTCGTACATGGCGAGGGCCTCGTAGCGGGCGCGCTCGTTCAGCCCGAACCCGACATGGCTGACCGCGTAGGCCTCGCGGTCGCCCCAAGCGGAGAGATACCGGCGCATCATCACCGCGTCGGGGCCGGTGCCCTCCACGGCCGTGACGTAGTCAGCTGCGAGCGTCAGCCGGACCGGGCTCTCGATGTAGCGCTTGAAGGTGAGGTTGATGTCGCCCGGCGCCAGCACGAGCGTTCCATCGACGGAGCCGGCCTTCGGGAACGAGACGACGATCCCGCCCGGCCAATGCGCGAGCGTACCGGGCCTGTCGGTCCAGCCCCACACGCCGACCGTCGAGGCACCCTCCATGCGGGCCGTGAGATCGCTCCCCGCGGCCGAGGTGACGCGCATGACCTGCGTCGCGCGAAGCCGCTTCGCGGCCGCCCTGACCTTGCGCTCCAGAGCATCGTCCGGGCGAAAGCGCTCCAGCGCCTCCGGATGCTCATTGGAGATGACCTGGATGCGGGCGCCCGCCTTCAGGATCTCGGCCGTCTCCGGCGCGTGCATCAGCCCTTCGATCGTCAGGTCCACGACGAAGCCCGCGGCCTTGCAGGCTTCGATCACCGGCCGCGAGCCGCCGATCGCCTCGCTCGCGCCGGTCGACCGCACCGGCACGGGATGCGGATTGCGGGCCGTCGGCAGGATGAGATGGAAGGGTCTTGCGCCGAGCCGGAGGAGGGCGAGTTCGGCCAGGTGCACGTTGACTCGACGCGAGCCGGTTTCCGACAGGATGGCTGCGCTGTCGCCCGGCTGCACGCCGCAGCGGACAAACAGCTCGCAGAACGCCTCGATCCACTTGTTCTCGACACGATCGGACAGCATGGGTCGGCTCACATCGGCAGGATCGGTCTGCTAGCAGCCGAAGGCGGGGCTGTCTCGCCGGGCGGGGAGGGGTGTCCAGCCGTGCAATGGTCCGACGACGGCATCGTGCTCGGCGCACGTGGGCATGGCGAATCGAGCATCATCCTCGAGGTGATGACGCGCGAGCACGGCCGCCATCTCGGGATCGTGCATGGAGGCCGCTCGCGCCGGATGGCGCCGGTGCTCCAGGCCGGCAACAGCGTCTCGGCGACCTGGCGGGCGCGGCTCGACGAGCATATCGGCCAGTTCGTCGTCGAGCCGGAGACGCTGCGGTCCGCCGGCCTGCTCGGCTCGCCCATCGCGCTGTACGGCATCGCGACGCTGGCGCTGCATCTGCGGCTGCTGCCGGAGCGCGACCCGCATCCGGGTCTCTACGCCGCGGCGTTGTTCCTGCTCGAGCATCTGGACGAACCCTCGCTCGCGCCCGCGCTCTTCATCCGGTTCGAGCTCATGCTCCTGGCCGAACTCGGATTCGGGCTCGATCTTTCGGCCTGCGCCGCGACAGGGCAGGCCACGGACCTCGTCTATGTCTCGCCGAGGTCCGGCCGGGCCGTGAGCCGGGGGGCAGGGGCGCCGTATGCCGAGCGGCTGCTGCACCTGCCGGGTTTCCTGCTCGGGCAGGCGGATCTTCCGCATCCGGATGGCGACGAGATTGCGGCCGGCTTCAGGCTCACGGGTCACTTCCTCGAATCGCATGTCTGGGGGCCGCAGAGCCGCAGCGCGCCGGACGAAAGGGCACGCTTCGTCGCCCAGGCCTCGGCCGGAATCCGGAACAAACCCGGATCGGGTATGGTCGCGTCGAACCCGCGTACTGATTCGGTCCGAGACGAACGCTCATGAACAAGCCCATCGGCCCGCCGGAAGACGGCGTCGAGATCGTCAACCTGCGCGACGCGCTCGAGGAGCGCTATCTCGCCTACGCGCTGTCGACGATCATGCATCGCGCGCTACCGGATGCGCGCGACGGCCTGAAGCCCGTCCACCGCCGCATCCTCCACGGCATGAACCTGCTGCGCCTAAACCCCGGCGCGCCGTTCAAGAAATCGGCGAAGATCGTCGGCGACGTGATGGGATCGTTCCACCCGCACGGCGACCAGGCGATCTACGACGCGCTCGTCCGCCTCGCTCAGGATTTCGCGTCGCGTTATCCGCTCGTCGACGGGCAGGGCAATTTCGGCAACATCGACGGCGATAGCGCTGCCGCCCACCGCTACACCGAAGCGCGCATGACGGATGTCGCGCGCCGCCTTCTCGACGGGATCGACGAGGACGCGATCGACTTCCGCCCGAACTACGACGGCTCGACCGACGAACCCGTCGTGCTGCCGGCCGCCTTCCCGAACCTTCTCGCGAACGGCTCGCAGGGCATCGCGGTCGGCATGGCGACCTCGATCCCGCCGCACAACG
>CAXUKK010000083.1:0-9236 GCA_964251455.1 uncultured Enterovirga sp. | reverse complement strand
GCCGAGGAGGTCGCACGGGTTGGCAAGGAAGCGATCACCGGCCTCGGCGGGCTCGACATCCTGGTCAACAATGCCGGGACGACGCACCGCAACCGGCCCATGCTCGAGGTCGAGGAGGAAGAGTTCGACCGGATCTTCGACGTGAACGTGAAGTCGATCTACCTCTTCGCCAGGGTCGTCGTGCCGCATTTTCGCGAGCGTGGCCGCGGCGTGATCCTCAACATCGGGTCGACGGCAGGCCTGCGGCCGCGGCCGGGGCTCACCTGGTACAACGCCTCGAAGGGCGCCGTGAACCTGATGTCGAAGTCGATGGCGATCGAGCTCGCGCCGGACAAGATCCGGGTCAATGCCATCGCACCCGTCGCGGGCGATACGCCGCTGCTGGCGAGCTTCATGGGCGAGGACACGCCGGAGAAGCGTGCCGCCTTCCAGGCCTCGATCCCCTGGGGTCGGCTCTCGACACCGCAGGACATCGCCAATTCGGCGCTGTTCCTCTGCTCCGACGAAGCCGAGATGGTGACCGGCGCGGTGCTGACGGTCGACGGCGGGCGCTGCATCTGATCAACGCAAAGGATATCGGGCTCGTTAGGGCCCGCTCACCAGGAAACATCTATGAGTCAGCTTTTCTCGCCGATCCGGCTCGGCCAGCAGGACCTAGCGAACCGCGTCGTGATCTCGCCGATGTGCCAGTACAGCGCGATCCACGGCGACGCGAATGACTGGCATCTCGTGCATCTCGGTTCGCTCGCGATGTCGGGCGCGAGCCTGCTGGTGCTGGAGGCTACGGCGGTCGAGGAGGCCGGCCGCATCACGCATGGCGATCTCGGCCTCTACAATGACGAGAACGGGGCGGCCCTCCATCGTGTGCTTGGCTTCTGCCGCAGGCACGGTTCCGCGAAGCTTGGGATCCAGCTGGGTCATGCCGGCCGTAAGGCATCTGCCCAGGTGCCTTGGGAGGGTGGGCGCGCTCTCGGCCCCGACGCAGATCCTTGGGAGACCGTCTCCGCATCGGCTATCCCGTTCGCCGACGATTGGCACACCCCCCGCGAGGCGACAGCCGAGGACATCGACCGCATCGTCGCGGCCTTTGCGATCGCTGCCGAGCGGGCCGTGGACCTCGGATTCGAGGTGATCGAGGTTCATGGTGCGCACGGCTACCTGCTGCACCAGTTCCTCTCGCCGGTCGCGAACCAGCGGACGGACGAATATGGCGGCAGCCTGGAGAACAGGATGCGGTTTCCGCTTCGGGTGTTCGAGGCCGTGAAGGCCGCGTGCCCGCCCGAAGTCGCGGTCGGGGCCCGCATCACGGGCTCGGACTGGATCGAGGGCGGCATCGACATCGAGGAGGCCGTGGCCTTCGCGTCCGCGTTGAAGCAGCGCGGCTGCGACTACATCGACGTGACGACGGGCGGGATCGCGCTCAGCGCCAAGATCCAGATCGGCCCGGGTTACCAGGTCCCGTTCGCGGCCGAGATCCGGCGCCGGGTCGGCATCCCCGTCTGGAGCGTCGGTCTCATCGTCACGCCCCAGCAGGCGGAAGAGGTGATCGCGTCCGGGCAGGCCGACATGGTGGCGCTCGCCCGCACCGTTCTCGACGAGCCGCACTGGCCGTGGACGGCCGCGCAGGTGCTCGGCGGCGAGGTCGCCCGCCCGCCGCAATACCAACGTGCGGCGCCGAAGTTCTGGCCAGGCGCCTCATTCAAGCAGACTGGGGCGGTGGCGCAGCCGCTCGCGGCGGAGTGATCGACATGGCCGAGGTTTTCGTCTGCGACGCCGTTCGTACGCCGATCGGGCGCTACGGCGGAGGGCTCGCCTCGGTAAGAACCGACGATCTCGCCGCTGTACCGATCCGTGAGCTCCTGCAGCGGCAACCCCGCATTGCCGATGCGGTGGATGAGGTCGTGTTCGGCTGCGCCAACCAGGCGGGCGAGGACAACCGCAACGTCGCCAGGATGGCCGCGCTGCTCGCCGGACTGCCTCCCTCGACACCGGCTGCCACGATCAACCGGCTTTGCGCGTCCGGGCTGGACGCAGTCGGCGCAGCGGCTCGTGCCATCAAGGCCGGGGAGGCGGATCTCCTGATCGCCGGGGGCGTCGAGTCGATGACCCGCGCCCCTTTCGTAATGGGCAAGGCCACGCAGCCGTTCCAGCGCTCGGCAGAAACCTACGACACGACGATCGGCTGGCGCTTCATCAACCCGCTGATGAAGCAGCAATACGGGGTCGACTCGATGCCGGACACGGCCGAGAACGTGGCAGAAGAGTTCCAGGTGAGCCGGGCCGACCAGGACGCGTTCGCGCTTCGCTCGCAGCAGCGGGCGAGACGCGCGCAGGCGGAGGGGATCTTCGCGGCCCAGATCGTCGCGGTCGAGGTCCCGGGCCGGAAGGGCGACGTGGTCCTCGTCGAAAAGGACGAGCACCTTCGTCCCGACACGACGGCGGAAGCGCTCGCCAAGCTGAAACCGATCAGGGCAGGCGGCAGCGTGACGGCCGGTAATGCATCAGGCGTGAACGACGGCGCGGCCGCCATGATCCTCGCCTCGGAGGCGGCGGTGAAGCGCTACGGGCTTACCCCACGGGCACGGGTCCTCGGGCTTGCCTCGGCCGGGGTGCCGCCGCGCATCATGGGCATCGGTCCGGTTCCGGCGACTGAGAAGCTGATGCAGCGGCTCGGACTAAAGATTTCGGATTTCGACTTGATCGAGCTCAACGAGGCCTTTGCCTCGCAGGTGCTCGCCTCCCTTCGCCAGCTTGGGCTGCCAGACGATGCGGAGCACGTGAATCCGAGCGGCGGAGGGATCGCCCTCGGTCATCCCCTCGGCATGTCCGGCGCTCGGATCGCATCCGATGTGGTGCAGGGGCTGGCTCGCACCGGGGGCCGCCTGGGCCTTGCCACGATGTGCGTGGGTGTCGGGCAGGGCGTCGCGATGGCGGTGGAACGCGTGGAGTAGGGCGCGGGCATTCTCTCAGTGCCGGATCTTGCGTTTGAGAAGACGGTTGCGGTCGGTTGACGTTAGCGAGACCTCCTGCACGCGGCCCAGGCGATGGATGCGAAGCGGGACCTCGACACCGGCCTCTCCAAGGGACCAGACGCGCCGATATAGGTCGGCTAGAGCCTCGATCTCGTCCCCGGCGATAGCCAAAATGATGTCTCCGACCTGCAGGCCGGCCGTATCCGCCGGCCCGCCATCCGCAAGCCCGGCGATCACGACCCGCGAGTCCACTTCCGTCGCATAGAGGCCGAGCCAGGGCCTGACCTCCCGGCGCGGCGAGCCGGTTTCCAACATGGCAGGCAGAACCGGTTTCAGCAGGTCGATCGGGACGATCATGTTGAGGTTCTCCTCAGTTCCGCCGCGCTCCTGCTGAAGCTGCAGCGACCCGATGCCGAGAAGCTTCCCGCTCTCGCTGAGGAGAGCCGTTCCGCCCCAATGCGGGTGCGGCGGGCTGGTGAAGATCGCCTCATCGAGGAGATACTCCCAGTATCCGGCGAATTCCTGCTTCGCGATGACCCGCGCGGCGACCGAGCGCTGCCGTCCACCGGCGCCGGCGACCACAACCTTGTCCCCGACCTTCACCTCGGAGGATTCACCGAGCGGGATGGCCCGGAGATCGAGGCGGCCAAGGGCCTGCACCAACCCGAGCCCGCTCTCCGGGTCATAGCCCAGGACGTCGCCGCCGATCACGCGCTCGTCGTTGAGTGTGAGCCAAATAGCGCTGGCCTCGGTGATGAGATACCCGATCGTCAGGACCAGGCCGGTTTCCCGGATCAGGACGGCATTGCCGGCCCGTTCCGTCCCGAGCGTATCGGCCGTGAATGCGTCCTTTGGAACGGTGGAGCTCAGCGCCATGACGGAGCCGAGCGTCCGATCCAGGTCGAAGGCGTAATCGTCCGGGCGGGGTTGAGCGGCCCGGGGGATCTTCCATTCTGCTGACGGCATGAACCTCCCTCGTCCCCCAAGCGGTCGCGCATTCGACGGACTACGGAACTGAGGTACGGCTCTGCCGTTCCACGCTGCCGGCGAAATCACTTAGCCGGCAGCACAGAGAGCTGCCCTATCAGCTGTGCGGGATGAAGGTGCCCAACCCGCGGAAGAGCTGGCTTACGAAGTTCGATTCCTGTCCACCAGCCTCGGTGCGGCGGGAGATGAAGTCGAACACCTTGCCGTCCTGCAGACCATAGAGCGCGGTACGCTCCACCCGTAGGCCGTTGTTGAAGTAGATCGCCGTGACCCGCTGATCCGTCACGGACTCGCCCATGAAGTGCAAAGTCCGGCTCTTCGTCTGGCTGATGTAGTACCAGCTCTTGTTGCCGACCGTGGAGACGGTCGAGGGCGTGCCCAGCATCTGGAGCACCTGCTCGGCCGACATCCCCGGCTTCACCTGAGCAAGGGCGCGCTCGTCCAGCACATAGCCGTGATGGATGTCTTCGCCGACCATGCAGCCCGTCAGGGCGAGGCCCAGAAACGCCGCACCCGCGATCCGCCCAACGAAGCCCTTGCTTCGCAGCCGCATGTATCCCCCTACGCGGCATTCGCCGCATTTCTCCGTGCCGCGTGAGCTACCGGCCGGATATGGCTTTGACAAGGCGTCGAGCCTCAGGCTCGGTGGAGAGCATGTTCGGGTTCAAGCGAAGCAAAAGCGGGCGGGATCTCGTCCTCGCCCTCCACGCCCAGGTCGTGGAGGCATCACGGCAGCCGGAGCTCTACGGCGAGAGCGGCCTTCCGGACACCATGGAAGGTCGATTCGAAGCGCTGGTGCTGCACGTCCTTGTCGTCCTGCGGCGGCTGCGGCAATTGCCCCCGCCCGCCGACGATGTCGCGCAGGAATTCGTAGACGCGGTCTTTGCTCACTTGGAGATCGCGCTGCGAGAAATGGGGATCGGCGATTTCGGGGTTCCGAAGCGCATGAAGAAGCTGGCCGGGGCGTTCTTCGACCGTACCTCCAAATATGATGGCTTGATCGCCGCGCGCGATGTCGCGGGCCTCGCGGCCGAGCTTGCGGGGCGTCTTGCCTGCGATCCGGCACCTCTTCGCCGCTTCGCCGCGATGGTGATCGCGAGCGAGGAGAAACTCGCGGGGGTCGATCTCGACGGGATTGTGAGAAGCCCACCTTTCGCAAGCATCGCCGAGGCCGAGGATCGTGCAGGACGAGAGGTGAACCTATGATCGCGGACAGTGTGGGACCGCTATCGCGGCCATTCTCCGTCGCACAATTGCCGGCCCGCGGGACCTACGTCACGGTTGAAGCCAGCCCTGAGGAGCGGGGCGCGCTGGTGAAGGACCTTGCTCTGGAGGCGATCAACAGCCTTACGGCACGTCTTCACGTAACGGGCAGCCCGGCGAGGGTGCACGTGAAAGGGAACCTGAAAGCGTCGATCGTCCAGACCTGCGTGGTCACGCTCGAGCTTTTCGAGTCGGAGCTCGATGAAGAGGTCGAAGTCTCGTTCCGCGCCCCGCTTGAGGGTGAAAAGGAGATCGAGCCGGGTGCCGAGATCGAGGTCGATCCAGATGGGCCGGATGAGCTCGTCGGCGACCGCATCGATCTCGGCGCCATCACAGCCGAGTTCCTGGCGCTCAGCCTCGACCTCTATCCGCGCAAGCCCGGCGTCGAGTTCGAGGCTGCGGAAGGCGAGGCCGCGGGGAAGAACGAAGGCTCGCCGTTCGCGGCGCTGGCCCGTCTGCGGAAGGACGAGCCGTAGCGCTCAGTTCGCCGTGGCTTCCGCCATCGGGACCTGCACGGGCGTGATAGCAACCGATTCGCCACAGCCGCAGGCCGAGGTCTGGTTGGGGTTCTTGAACACGAAGGTGGACGACATCTTCGTCGTCTGAAAATCCATCTCGGTCCCAAGCAGGAAGAGGATCGCTTTGGGATCGATCAGGACTTTCACGCCCTTGTCCTCGACGACCTCGTCGGTCGGCCGGACCTCGTCGGCATATTCCATCGTGTAGGACATGCCGGCGCAGCCGCCGTTCTTCACGCCGACGCGGAGACCGGCGAGCGGCTTCTCCGACCGGGACATGATGTCCCTGACCCGGGTTGCGGCTGCGTCCGTCAAGGTGACGACTTTCATGCGTGGCAAAGCCATGCGCGGTCCTCGAATAGCAGGAGCGAGACGCTCCGCGTCGCTACAATGTAGCGTGCCCAGGGTGAATTTTGAAGGCGTCACGCTTTCACCGAAAATCCCGGGTCGGGATCTTGATGCCTGAGCCGAGGCGCAAGTCGGGCGTGTAGATGTCGCGCGGCTTGCGGCCGAGTGCCTTGTCGTCCCGCTGATCCGGCGAGCCGCCATGCTTGGCCTCGTCGCCGCGGCCGGTGCGAAGCGGGAAGTCCTCGTTGCCGGCTCGGTCGCCCACCCGACGCAGCATGTCGGACAGGTCCGTCAGCTGGTCCGCCACGACGTGGATCACGTCGCCATCGCGTTGGACCGTGCCGCGCACCAACATCATGCCGGCCGACAGGATGAGCCGGCGCTGCCGCTCGAAGAGCGAGGGCCAGATCACGAGGTTCGCGACTTCGGTCTCGTCCTCGATCGTGATGAACATGACACCCTTGGCCGAGCCTGGCTTCTGCCGCACGAGGACAAGCCCCGCGACCGTCACGCGCCGCCCGTAGCGCATGGTCCTCAGCGCCGCGCATGGGATCGCGCCCTGGCGGGCGAGGTCGTCCCGCATGAAGCTGACCGGGTGCCGCCGCAGCGACAATCCGCGCGAGCGGTAATCCTCCACGACGTTGCGCGCTTCGCTCATCGGGGTGAGCACGACCGGGGCCTCGTCGATCTCCGGCGCGAGGCGGTTCTCGCGCTGGTCGGCCGCGGCGAAGAGGGGCAGGGGTGTGTCCGACAGGCCCTTGATCGCCCAGAGCGCGTCGCGACGGTTGAGCTCCAGAGAGCCATAGGCATCCGCCTCGGCCAGGCGCGTGAGGGCGGCCGTCGGCACGCCGGCACGACGCCACATCTCCTCGATCGAGGAATACGACTCGTCGGCACGCGCCACGACGATGCGCGCGCCATCGGCATTCGAGAGCCCGCGCGCCAGGCGAAGGCCGAGGCGGACTGGGAGGGGCATCCGCTTGTCGTCCCCTGCCCGGGAACTGCGGGACCGCCGGGGATGACGAGAGGCCTCCAGCCGCGTGTCCCAGCCCGAATGGTTCACGTCCGGCGGCAGCACCTCGACCCCGTGGATCCGCGCATCGCGGACGAGCTGGGCGGGTGCATAGAACCCCATCGGCTGCGAGTTGAGGATCGCGGCGAGGAAGATGTCGGGGTGGTGGCACTTCACCCAAGCCGACGCATAGGCGATCAGCGCGAAGGAAGCCGCATGGCTCTCCGGGAAGCCGTAGGAGCCGAAGCCTTCGAGCTGCTTGAAGGTCTTCTCCGCGAACTCCGTCGTGTAACCATTGCGGACCATGCCGCCGACCAGCTTCTCGCGGAACAGCGAGACCTTGCCGGTGAGCTTGAAGGTCGCCATGGCGCGCCGGAGCTGGTCCGCCTCGCCGGCCGTGAAGCCCGCGCATTCGATCGCGACCCGCATCGCCTGTTCCTGGAAAAGCGGCACGCCGAGCGTCTTCTCCAGCACCTGCCTGAGCTCGGGAGTCGGGTAGTCCGGAATCTCCTTCCCCTCGCGCCGACGCAGATAGGGATGGACCATGTCGCCCTGGATCGGGCCTGGCCGTACGATCGCGACCTGAATCACAAGGTCGTAGAGCTTCGTCGGCTTCATGCGCGGCAGCATGGCCATCTGCGCCCGGCTCTCGATCTGGAAGGTGCCGAGCGTGTCGGCCTTCTGGATCATGACGTAGGTTTCGGCATCGTTGGCCGGCACGGTTGAGAGGTCGTGCGTCTCGCCCGTGACCTCCTCCAGCAGGTCAAAGGCGCGGCGCATGCAGCCGAGCATGCCGAGGCCGAGCACGTCGACCTTCATGAACTTCAGCGCATCGATATCGTCCTTGTCCCACTCGATGACTTGCCGGTTCTCCATCGCGGCCGGCTCGATCGGGACGAGGTCGTCGAGCCGCTCTTCCGTCAGCACGAATCCGCCCGGATGTTGCGACAGGTGACGTGGCGTGTTGATGAGCTCGCGGGCGAGATCGAGCGTCATGCGCAGGCGCCGATCCTGGAGGTTGAGGCCGAGCGCCGCGACCTCCCTCCCGCCGACGCCGTCGCGGCTCCAGCCCCAGACGAGGCCGGCCAGCGCGGCCGTCACGTCCTCGGGAAGGCCCAGGACCTTGCCGACCTCGCGCACCGCGCCACGCGCGCCGTAGCGGATGATCGTCGCACAGAGCGCGGCGCGGTGGCGGCCATAGGTGTTGTACACCCACTGGATCACCTCCTCGCGGCGCTCGTGCTCGAAGTCGACGTCGATGTCCGGCGGCTCGCGCCGCTCCTGGCTGATGAAGCGCTCGAAGAGGAGCTCCTGCTCGATCGGATCGATCGACGTGATGCCGAGCATGTAGCAGACGACCGAATTCGCGGCCGAGCCGCGGCCCTGGCACAGGATGGGCGGCTCCATGGCGCGGGCGGCACGAATGATCGCGTGCACGGTGAGGAAGTAGGGCGCGTAATCCAGCTCGCGGATGAGGCTCAGCTCGTGCCGGATCTGGGCCTCGAGCCGCTCCGTCATGGCATCGCCGGGTCGGCGGGAATGGGCAGCCTCCCAGGTGAGGCGCTCGAGCGTCTCCTGCGCGCTCAGGCCGGGCTCCACCACCTCGGACGGGTACTGGTAGCGCAACTCGCCGAGATCAAAGCGACAGGCATCCGCGATCTCGGCCGCGCGCGCCACGGCGTCCGGGTAGCGGGCGAAGAGCCGCTCCGTCTCGGCCGGGCTGCGCAGGTGCCGGTCGGCATGGTGCTCGAGCTTGAAGCCGGCTTCCTCGATCTTCAGGCCGAGCCGGATGCAGGTGACGACGTCCTGCAGGATGCGCCTGTCCTCGGAATGGTAGAGGACGTCCCCCGTCGCGACCGTTTTCACCCGGGCCGCCGCCGCGATGCCGGCGATGCGGTCCAGATGCAGCTGGTCGTCCGGGCGGAAGCGACGGGTCAGGGCACAGGAGGCGCGCCGCCCGAAGGTGGCGCGCAGTCGCGCGAGATCGGTGGCGAGCGACTCGGTCGGCAGGTCCGTCAGCAGGATGGCGTGCATGCCCTCGCTCCACGGAGCGAGATCATCCCAGCCGAGATTGCAGCCACCCTTGCCCGCGCGCGCCTTGCCCAGGGAAAGAAGCCGCGTCAGCCGCGAATAGGC
>CAXUKK010000082.1:0-9239 GCA_964251455.1 uncultured Enterovirga sp. | reverse complement strand
GCCGACCGGAGCGTCCATCTGCCATTGCCGCATGTGCCAGAAGGCCTTCGGCAACTATTTCGCCCCGCTTGCCGGGGTCCCACGGGCAGATCTCGTCTGGACGCGCGGGCAACCTGCCTCGTTCCGGTCCTCCGAGGCGGTAGAGCGCGGGTTCTGCCACGATTGCGGAACGCCGCTCTACTACACCGTCCTCGCCAACGACCGCATCTCGGTCTCGCTCGGCTCCCTCGACAACCCCGACCTCGTCGAGCCGGAGGAGCAGTTCGGGGTGGAGAACCGACGGCCGTTCATTGCCCGTCTTCACCTCCTGCCGGAGAACACGACCGATGGGGATACCGCGCCGGAGTTGCTGGCCCGCATGAGGACGCGCCAGCATCCGGACCACGACACCGAGGCTTGGCCGCCCGCGCCCTGAGCGCTGGCTCTTCGGTCAACCGGCCCTGATTCCGAGCTCCCGCACGAGCCGTTCGTACTTGGCCGAGTCTGCGCGTGCGAGCTGGCCGAGTTGCTCCGGAGGACCGCCTATCGGTTCCATGATGCCCTGCTCGAAGGCGTTCCGAAGCCGCTGATCCGTAAGGGCCTTGCCCATGGCCGCGTTGATTTCCATCACGAGGCCAGCCGGCATGCCGGGGGGCGCGAAGGCCGCATACCAAGCGTCGAGCACGAGACCCTTGAAGCCGGATTCCTGGATCGTCGGGATATCCGGCAGGGTCGGAGCACGCTTCTCGGACGATTGCGCGATGATCTTGATGGTGCCGGCCCGGTGATGCGGTATCAGGGCCGTGGGCCCGAGCAGGGCCGACTTCACGTGCCCGGCGACGAGATCGTTCACGGCCTGGCCGGCGCCGCGATACGGCACGTGCTCGAGCCGTATCCCGGCTTCCCGCGCGAGCCAGGTGCCGAGCACATGCTGGTTCGAACCGACGCCCGAGGAGGCGAAGCCAATCCCCGGATTGCTCTTGGCGTTCGCGATATATTCCTCGATCGAGTTGACGCCGAGCGAGGGATGGACACCCAGCACGAGCGGCTGATGCCCGATGTCCATGAGCGGCACGAGCACCTTGGTGTAATCGTGCGGCAACTTTAGGATGTGCGGCGCACTCGCGGCGTTGTCGTTCCCGATCAGGATCGTGTAGCCGTCCGGATCGCCTCGCATCACGGTGTCCATGCCGATCGTGCCGCCGGCTCCGGTCCTGTTCTCGACGATCACCTGCTGGCCGATCTGCCGCGACATCACCTCACCGCACTGGCGGGCCACGAAGTCGATCGCGCCGCCGGGCGCCAGCGGCACGATGAAGCGCACTGGTCGGTCCGGCCACTTGCCCTGCGCCCATGCCCCGCCCCGGCCTGCTCCGCTCGCAGCAAGCGCTGCCGCGCCAGCGCCGGTGATGAATGATCGCCTTCCGAGCCGGCCCACCGTCACCTCCCTGGATTATTATGTTTCGGCACACCAAGATTTGCAGGCACCTGAAGCACGACTGCGAGGCCTGAACGCCCTTGGCCTGTCCGCTTCAGGTGCACGCCTGCTGCTGGCGATCTCGGCTATTGCTCGATCTTCACGCCGGCATCGCGCACGACCTTGCCCCAGCGGCCTATCTCGCTCGTCACGAAAAGCCCGAACGCGTCGCCTGCCACCTTCGGCACGTCCGATCCGCTCCGCTCCCAGCTATCCTTGATGTAGGCCGTATCGAGAGCTTTCCCGACCTCGCTACGCATCTTCTCGACGATGTCCGGCGGCGTGCCCTTGGGGGCCCAGATGCCGTACCAGGTCGCGACGTCGTAGCCTTGGACGCCCGCCTCGGCTGCGGTCGGCACGTTCGGAACCGCCGGGACTCGGCTCGGCGCCGCGACGGCAAGGCCGTTGATGTAGCCCCCGGCGATCTGTGATGCCGAGCTGCCGAGTCCGTCGAACGCCATGTCGACCTGGCCTGCGACGAGGTCCTGCATCGCGGGACCCGCGCCGCGATAGGGCACGTGCCGGATCTTTGTCCCGGTCAGCAGTTGGAAGAGCTCTGCCGCGAGGTGATGCGTGGTGCCGAGCCCGGCCGACGCGTAGGTGAGCCCGTCCGGGTTGGCCTTCGCGGCAGCGATGAGTTCCCCGAGGTTCTTCGCCGCGACGCGCTTCGGATTGACCACGACGACATGCGGCGGGCGCGAGATCATTGCGATCGGGATGAAGTCGCGTTCGATGTCGTAGCTGAGGTTCGGGTAGATGGCCGGCGCGATAGCGTGGTGCGTGGCGCCGACGAAGAAAGTATAGCCATCGGGCGTGGCGCGCGCGGCGGCGGCGGCGCCCGCGGTCCCGCCCGCACCGGCGCGGTTCTCGATCAGCACGCGCATCTTCAGCTGGTTGTCGAGCTGCTGTGCGAGCGGACGCGCGAAGGCATCGGTCCCGCCACCTGCCGCGAATGGTACGATCAGCATGATCGAGCGCTGCGGCCATGCCTGCGCGCTCGCCTGGGTGGTCAGCGCCGGCAGCCCCAGCGCCAGGCTGAGCAATAGCCCCCTGCAAAATCCCATCCTCACGTCGGTCCTCCCTTGCACCTCGTTCGGGTGCCGTTGAGGCAGACTAGCGCGAGTGCAGGGAAGAATCCTAGACGTGAGTTGCGGTGCCTAGATGCGCCACAGCGGCAGGACGGCGGACAACTTCCGGGCCGCGAGGCCGCGGATCCCCTTCCGGCCGAGCGAGACAGGATGTGGATCGGCGGAGCGTGGCGTGATCGGCGTAAGCTGAGCCGGGTCGGGCAGCGCCGCCTCCAGCGTCTCCACTGATTCCAGGGCAGCCCTCCGGGCGCCGTTGACATCCTTCCCCCGGTGCAGAGCCGTCAGGAGGTCGAGACTGGCGCCACGGACGATGTCCGACGCTTCTGCCAGCTCGGGTGCCTTTCCGGCCTCTCGGGTAATCCGAAACAGGTGTCCGCCGATTGCGGCGGCGACCATTCTCGAATTCTCAGTCCGCGCTTCCGTCAGCAGGTTCCGCATGGCGCGGACGTGCTGTTGATCCGGACGCCCCATCCGGCCCCTCCCTACGCATACACAACGAAATTGTGGAAAGTGTTAACCATGCGCTGGACAAAGTCCAGCGTCTAAGCCGTGCCTTGAGAGGCGATTCGTCTGCGGACTGGTTGGAGCTGGCGGGCGGAGCAAGTCCGCCCGCCACTCGGGTCAGTCGTCCTCGTCGGGGTCGACTGCCCGCCGCTCGGCGAGCTGTCTCATCTCGAGCGACCGCTGCTCTGCCTCCTGCCGATTGTCGAGCTGGTCCATCTGGAAGTCACGAACCTCGTCCGGGCTCATCGTGCCGTAATGGACGGGTGGCGGCGGCAGGTAGCCGCTCGGGCGCACCGTGACCCGCCGCTCGACATAGGTCTGAGCGGATGCCGCTGAAGCGACCAGGGCGAGCGCCCCGGCCAGTACGACGGATGTAACCTTCATGTGATCGTCTCCGTACGTCAGCCCCTCGCCACAACGCGTCACGTCGAGCGAGGTTCGGCCACCGGCTCGAGACCCGCCTCGTTAACGGTTGCTAAACCATACCGGGCCAGCTTGAGCACTCTGGTTTGCGCAGCGGGGTTGCCATGTCCCACATCAGTGCAGCCGAGTACGTCGCCGAGATGCGTCGCCTCGAGACGATGCGTAACGAGGCCCTTCGTCACCGCGACCGGCCAGCGCTCGCCGCCCTGCATCTGCGCCTCGAGGCTGTGAACTGCGTCTTCTGGGGCCGCGTACCGAAAGGCGGGTGATCATCCGCCCCATCCGGGCGCGAAATCCGAGCGAAACAGACAAGACGCACGATAGCGGCTCAAACAGGGGTTCCGTCGATGTCTTCGTCTGTTCGTATCAGGAAGGGCCTGCACGCCTCGGATGTCGTGCTGATCCTCGCAACCGCGTCTTTTCTGGTCGTCGGCTTGTCCGTGATGCTGCTCGCCGCCTAAGCCGGGCCGCACTCCAGGAGTGCTCCATCCGCGCGCGACCGCGCCCAAGTTCGATCAGCCTCGCTCGCGCCTCTCAGCAGCAGCCCGGATCATCTTCTCGGCATCCGCCCGGAACGCCGCTCGGGAGGAATCGCGCGTGTAGAACATGTGCCCTCCCGGATAGGTCGCCAGTGCGGCGCGAGCCTCGCCGCCATAGGCCGGGATCTGCCGGAGCAGGAGTTCGCTCGCGAAGTAAGGCGTCACGAGATCCGTCAGCCCGTGCGCGACGAGGACGCGGAAGTTCGTGTCGAGCGCCAGGGCCTCCTTCAGCTCGTCCATGACCTGCGGCGCCTGGCGGCTCCGGCCGTAGCGCCAGCCGGACGACACCGAGCCGTTCAGCAGTTCGTAGCGCTGGTTCGGCACGCGCCAGCCGAGCGTGCGCCAGAGATGATCCACCATGGCGGTCGACAGGGGCGCCTGCATGGCGGTCAGAACCGCATCGCCGCCCTCTGACCGGTCGGTGGTCGGGTCGGCGTCGAACGTTGTCACGCCCGTATCGTAGGCGGAGGTAACGCGCCCTTCGCTGCGCCGGAACTCGCTCTGGAACGTTCCCATGCTGATCCGGCCAGCATGGCGGCGGACGAATTCTGGAGCGAGCCCTGTGAACTCCGCGACCCTGCTGCTCACCCGCGCCACCGCCTCGCGGTCCTGCAGCCCACGGGTCAGGTCGACGAGGTACTCGCCGGCTGCGTAGCGCTCGGCCTCGGCCAAAGCGGGACGGGACACCGCCTCGCCCTTCTCCAGCCGAGCGGCCGCGAGCGATGGCAGGCGGCTCACGAACTCCATCGGATCGTGCCGCGGCCGCCCTAGGAGCGAGAAGTCGAGCACCGGCGACAGAAGGATGGCTCCCGACATCCCGATGCCGAGTTCCGTCTGCAGCTTCTGCACGACAAGGGGGCCGCGGAAGCCGCCATAGCTCTCGCCGACGAAGAACTTGGGCGAAGCCAGCCGATCGTTCTGGCGCAGCCAGCGCGAGATCACGGCCGTGATGGAGGAGATATCCCCTTCGACCGAGAGATACCGGTCGCGGATCTCGTCGCGCGAACCCGATGCGCGGCTGTAGCCGGTTTCGACCGGATCGATGAAAACGAGGTCCGTGAAGTCGAGCCACGTGTCGGCATTGGGCACGAGGGCCGGCGATTGCGACGGGCTGATCGAGGCCTGACCGAGCGGCAGGCGCCAGGGACTGGCTACCAGAAGGTGCAGATAAGCCGAAGCTGCGCCGGGCCCGCCATTGACGAAGAAGGTCACCGGCCGCGTGCGGGCATCCGTCCCTGCCGCCGTGTAGGCCACAAAGGCGAGTTCGGCTTGCACGGCGCCTTGCTGGTCGACAAGGGGCAGCGCGCCCGCGGTCGCCGAGAAGCGCAGCGTCCGTCCGGGAAGTTCGAGGCTGTGCGCCGTCGTCACGTCGGCCGGAAGCCGCTTGCCCGTGATCTCCTGGGCGGCGCCGCCCGACTGGCTCCGGCCTTGCGGCGCTGACTGGGCCTGTTCGGCCGGCCGCTGCGGCGCCCCAGGCTGCGCCTGAGCGAAGGCGAAGTGCGGAGAGAGAATCGCCAGCGAGGCGAGAGCGACGAGTTTGCGGGCCATCAAGAACTCCGGTCGACCCTCAAGCTAGACCGGGCAGGCGCCCTTTTCGAGGCGGTGGGGCGCTCGGCCGCGCGTCGGCTCAGCCGCGCTTGCCCCAGCGGCCTTCCTCGTCCTGCTGCCAGTACGACAGGTCGTGCCCCGCATCGCGCAGTGCGCGGAAGGCCTGCCGTCCGCCCGCGACCGCGCCCTCGTCGGAACCATCGAGGAGGTACATCACACGGCTATACGCCGAGAGGTCGGACGGCACCGGCGCGCCCTCGATCAGGAACAGGATGGCTGCCCCGTTGCGATTGGCGTCCCCCGTCGTGAGCAGGATCGGGTGCTCGGGCGCATCGGCCTCCCGGTCGCTGCCATGGGGCAGGAAGCTCTCGTCCGCATAGGTCCAGAGGAGATCGTCCAAGGCGGCGAGCCGCTCCTCGCTTCCGACGCGGATGAGGGCCTTCCAGCCGCGCTCGCGCGATTTCTCGAGGAGCCGCGGCAGCACGGCGTCTAGGGGCTGCCGCTGCAGGTGATAGAAGAAGACCTCGCTCACGCGGCGCGCCGACGCTGCACCATCATCTGACGAGGACGGACGACGCGCCGGGTGCCGGCTGCACGGCCGCGATCGCGGCAGGATCGTCGCGCTCCATGAAGAGCGCGACCACGTGCGCCGCCCCGATCGGGACGAAGACGAGAAGGATCATAAGCCAAAGGACGACGGCGGTGGGGCGCATCTCTCGTCTCCTTCTTAAGCGGCGGCGCAGAGGGTGGGCCGGGCGGCGCCGGACCGATCATCTTCGTTCGCCGGGCTCATCGCCGCGGCCTGCAAGGTCGTGAGTTGCGCAAGCTGCGCTGTCAGCCGGTCGACTTTGTCGTGAAGTTCCGAGATCGCGGTCTCGGACTTCACGTTGACCTCGTAATCGAGGGCCGCGGCGAGCCGATCCTTCGCGGCCTGGCGGTTCTGGCTCATCATGATGATGGGAGCCTGGAGGGCGGCCAGCATCGACAGCAGCAGGTTCAAGAACACGAACGGATAGGGGTCGAAAGCGTGGTCCGCGAGGACCAGCATGTTGATCGCCGCCCAGATGGCGAGGAACACGCCGAACCCGACGATGAACGCCCAGGAGCCGCCGACGACCGCGACGCGGTCGGCGAGGCGCTGCCCGACGGTCTGCCGCTCCTCGAACTCCTGATTGACGTTGCGGGCCACATAGGTCCGGCGCGCGACGCGCTGGATCACCCGGAGGTCACGGTCGGAAAGCGGCGATACGCCAGCATGGAGGAGATGCTGGGCGAGGTAACGGATTTCGTTGGTCATGGGGCTCACCTTTCGACCGGCCATCGCGGCCGGTCTGGTGAGCCGATCGGAAGATCAGGCGTCCAGAGCGGGCCGCGACGGCGCGGTCAATCGACTATGACTGTCGCTTGGCATGGGACGGATCGGTTCCAATGAGTGTCCGGACAAGGCGAGAACGCGAGGCGTCCAGACAAGGTTCAGATGACGGTTCGGCTGCGCCGGGTCAAGCCCGTTTTTGCAATTGCGAGATGGGCTGCGAAGCGAGAGGTGAAGACGGAGTTCGGCCCAGCCGTCACTTCCCCTCGTAATGATCGCGCACGAGCTGGTCGAGCAGCCGGACGCCCCAGCCAGAGCCCCAGGACTTGTTGGTGTCGCTCTGCGGCGCGTTCATGCCGGTCCCGGCGATGTCGAGATGCGCCCAGGGCGTGTCCTTCACGTAGCGCTGGATGAACTGCGCCGCGGTGATCGATCCGCCATGGCGGCCGCCGGTGTTCTTCATGTCGGCGAAGCGCGAATCGATGAGCTTGTCGTATTCGGGCCCGAGCGGCATGCGCCAGACCTTCTCGCCCGTGCTCTTGCCAACGGCGAGAAGCCGGTCCGCCAACTCGTCGTTATTCGAGAACAGGCCCGCATGCTCCTGCGCGAGCGCGACGATGATCGCACCCGTGAGTGTCGCGAGATCGATCATGAAAACCGGCTTGAATCGCTCTTGGACATACCAGAGCACGTCGGCCAGCAGCAGCCGGCCCTCGGCATCCGAGTTGACCATCTCGACCGTCTGGCCGGACAGCGTGCGGATGATGTCGCCGGGGCGCTGGGCGTCGCCGTCCGGCATGTTCTCGGTCAGGCCGATCGCGCCGATCACGTTCACCTTCGCCTTGCGCGAGGCGAGCGCGTGCATCAGCCCGACGACTGCGGCGGCGCCAGCCATGTCGCCCTTCATATCCTCCATCCCGGCCGATGGCTTGATGGAGATGCCGCCCGAATCGAAGCAGACGCCTTTGCCGATGAAGGCTACCGGCGCCGCATCGGCCGCGCCGCCGTTCCAGCGCATGATGGCGACGCGGCTGCCATGGCCGGACCCCTGCCCGACCGCCAGGAGCGCCCGCATCCCGATGGCCCGCAGGTTCTCCTCGTCCAGTACCTCGACCTCGACGCCGAGCTTTCCAAGCGCCTCCGCCCGGCGCGCGAACTCCGCGGGAAAGAGCACGTTCGGCGGCTCGTTCACGAGATCCCGGGCGAGGTTGACGCCTTCGGCAAGGCCCACACGTCGGCGATCCGCCCGGCGGCAGGCTGCTGGTTCCTGGACCGCAAAGGTGATGCGCGTCGCGCCATCCGCGTCCCCGTCGTCCTTCTTCTTGGTCTTGTACGTGTCGAATTTGTAGGCGCGGAGCCTTGCCCCGAGCGCCATCTCGGCCATGGCCTCCGCCGGGTTCTCCACACCTGGCAGATCCCCAACGACTAGCGCGTTGCGGCCGAGAACCTTGCCGGCGATCACGCCGCCGAGATTACGCCAATCCTGCTTGGCGCGATCCGCCGCCGGGCCGAGCCCGACGACGATCAGGCGGTCCACACGGTCGAACCCTTCCGGGATCGGCAGGACAAGGACGCTCCCGGCCTTCGCCTTGAAGCGCTCCGCCGGCGCGGCACGGCGCAGCAGGTCGTTGATCGTGCCGAAGCGATCGGCCGTGAGAGGTCCGAGGGCGAGGTCGTCCCCGGCGAACACGATCAGGTCGCCGCCACCCTGCGGCTGCTCGAGTGCCCCATACTCGATCTTGATGCTGTCCACGCGCTCAGGCTCCCGGGCCGCCCGGCTCCGGGCGTCGTTCACGGAGAGGCATACAGCAAGTGCCGCCGTGCGCCAGAGCTGAGAAGCGGCCGCGTGGTCGCTCCTGCGCGGCCCCGAAACCGCCGAACTTGGCGCGCGGAAAGGGCGGGCCGCTTGCTCCGCCATCATGGCCTTGCTAGCCCAGCCCATCGGCCTACCCGGACATGAACCTCGTCGAGCGCTATATATTCCGGATCACGGCCGCGGCGTTCCTCGCCTGCCTGGTCGTCCTCACAGGGGTGATCTGGATCACGCAGGCGCTGCGGCAGCTCGATGTCGTCACGGCGCAAGGCCAGACGATCCTGGTCTTCCTTACGGTGACGGGGCTGACGATCCCGACGCTTGTCGCCGTGATCTCGCCGATCGCCCTGTTCATCGCCGTGCTCTACGCCTTGAACCGGCTGAACTCGGACAGCGAGCTCATCGTCATGAGCGCAGCCGGCATGTCCCCAGCGCGGCTCCTTCGACCGTTTCTGGGACTCGGCGCGGCCGTCGCCGGCCTGGTCGCGATCCTCATGATCGTCCTCATCCCGTCGAGCTTCCAGGAAATCCGCGACCTGATCACGCGCATCCGGGC